>DAOQPR010000160.1:0-6936 GCA_035333265.1 Anaerolineales bacterium | reverse complement strand
GTTTGTACGACCAGATGCCCGAACCCAAGTGGGTGATCGCCATGGGCGATTGCGCCTCTTGCGGCGGTGTCTTCAATAACTATGCCATTTATCAAGGCGTCGATGAAGTGGTGCCGGTGGATGTGTATGTGGCGGGCTGCCCTCCGCGCCCTGAAGCATTGATTCATGGCGTGTTGACCTTATATGAAAAGGTCAATGCAATGAAGCTGGTGGAAAAACCGGCGGAAGCGAAATAAAAAAAACAGACCTGACAGGTTTTCGAAAACCTGTCAGGTCTTAGGTGTACTTATGGAAAAATCCCTCGAACCCATCCTAAAAGACTTGCAGGGTAAATTTGGCGCAACGTATGAAGAGTTTCGCGGCGAATTGCATTGCTTCGTCAAAGCAGAGCAGATCATCGATGCGTTGACCCTCCTGCGAGATGTGCATCATTTTGAATTGCTCTCGGCGTTGACGGCGGTGGATTATTATCCGCAGAATGCGCCGCGCTTTCATGTCATCTATCAACTTACGTCTGTATCGAAAAATTTGTCGGTGCAGTTGAGAGTCCCGGTCAACGGCGACCAGCCCAAGGTCCCGACTGCGGCGAATGTGTATAAGGTCGGGTTGTGGCGCGAGCGTGAACTCCTCGATATGTTCGGCATCGAGTTCGAAGGTCATCCCGATCCGCGCCGCATACTTATGCCCGATGGCACCGAGGGGCACCCCCTGCGAAAAGATTTCCCACTTGGCTACGAAGAACCGCAGTTCACCTTTAACTATGAAGAGATCGACCTGCGCAAGCCGTACGTAAAGGAATAGTCATGGCACAGCTTGAAGAAGTTTCAGTAGACCTTTATAAGCATCTCGTTTCAGAACGCGCCCTCAGCGGCGAGACCATGCTCTTGAACATGGGGCCGCAGCATCCATCCACGCATGGCGTGCTGCGCCTGCTCTTGGAGTTGGATGGCGAAATTATCGTCAACTGCATTCCCGATATTGGTTTTCTTCACACCGGCGTCGAAAAGAACATGGAGGCCAAGACCTACCAAAAAGCCGAAGTGATGACCGACCGCCTCGATTACATGAACACAATGGGGAATAATCTCTCTTATGTAATGGCCGTCGAAAAACTGATCGATGTGGATGTGCCGCCGCGCGCGCAAGCCTTGCGCGTCATCCTTGTGGAATTGCAACGCATCGCCTCTCATTTGGTCTGGCTCGGCACTTCGGGCCTTGACCTTGCTGCCATGTCCATGTTCCTATTTTGTTTCCGCGAGCGCGAGCAGATCCTCGACATTTTTGAGCTCGTCTCCGGCCAGCGCATGATGACCACCTACATCCGCCCCGGTGGTGTGTGGCGTGATGTGCCGGTGGAGTTTGAAAAAGCCGTGCGCGACTTTCTCAAGATATTCCCCAAACGCATTGATGAATACGAAACCCTGTTGACAAAGAATCCGCTTTTCATTGACCGCATGGTGGACATTGGCTACCTGAGCAAGGAAACGGCTCTCTCCTACGGGGTGACTGGCCCAACACTTCGAGCCTCAGGCGTCGACTGGGATTTGCGAAAAGCCCGCCCGTACATGGGTTATGAGCAATACGATTTCAATGTGCCCGTGTTAACCGAAGGAGATACCTACGCCCGCTACCTGGTGCGTATTCAGGAATTGCGTGAGTCATTGAAGATCATTGAGCAGGCCATGAACAAACTGCCCATGGGACCCGTCCGCTCGGATAACCGTAAATTCGTGCCGCCTCCGCGCTCTGAGATCGGTGTGAGCATGGAGTCGCTCATTCATCATTTCAAATTGTGGACTGAAGGTTTCCCCGCCCCGAAGGCTTCCATTTACAGCGCGGTCGAATCCCCGCGTGGTGAACTGGCTGTGTACCTCGAAGGGGATGGCGGCCCCAAACCGATGCGTGTTCATATGCGCACACCTTCATTCGATAATCTTGCCGTGCTGCCTGAGATCGTCAAGGGGCACCTGGTGGCAGATTTGGTTGCCATTCTCGCCTCCATCGACATCGTTCTCGGAGATATTGACCGATGAGTCTTGAAAAGAAATATTCAAAGGAAGTAAAACAGATCCTTGCCAAGTATCCGCCGGAGCATAAGCGTTCGGCGGTTATGCCGCTTTTGTACCTTGCGCAACGCGAGGAAGGCTATGTCAACAAAGAGGCCATGAAGGATATCGCCCAAATGCTCGAGATCACCGAGACGGAAGTTGCCTCCATCATTGGCTTTTACAGTCTGTATCATGATAAGAAGGCGGGTAAGTATCGTATGCAGGTTTGTACGGATTTGCCTTGTGCCTTGCGCGGCGCAGACGAATTTCTTAACAACCTTTGCAGTAATCTTGGCATTAAAGTGGGGGAGACCACCGAGGATGGTCTGGTAACCCTCGAAGCCGTTACGTGCCTGGCTGCATGCGATCGCGCTCCCATGTTCCAAACTCAGGGCCCGGACGGGATCAAATACCACGAGTATATGACCCTTGACCGCACCCAAGAGTTGATCGAAGCATTGAAGGGAGGCAAACAATAATGGAGCATATTCTTTTACGCCATCGGGATATCCCCGACCTCAACAAATTGAGTGTATATAAAAAGAATGGCGGTTTTGCCGCTCTTAAGAATGCCATCACCAAAATGAAGCCCACTGAGGTGACGGAAGTTGTCAAGAACTCCGGCTTGCGCGGCCGCGGCGGCGCGGGCTTCCCCACGGGTATGAAGTGGTCATTCATTGACAACAAGAGCTGGCCTCATTATGTTGTAGCAAATGCGGATGAGTCCGAGCCGGGCACCTTCAAGGATCGCGAGATCATGGAGAGCAATCCCTTCCAATTTTTGGAGGGCTTGGCCCTGGCTTGTTACGCGGTCGGCGCGAATGTCGGCTATGTGTACCTGCGCGGTGAGTTTTGGCAGGTGGCTGCCATTCTCGACGAAAAGATTGCAGAGATGCAAGAAGCCGGTTACCTTGGCGATAATCTTTTTGGTACCGAATACTCTCTGAAAATTTTTACCCACCTCGGCGCCGGTGCTTATATCTGCGGTGAAGAGACGGCGTTGCTGGAATCGCTCGAGGGCAAACGCGGCCAGCCGCGTGTCCGTCCGCCCTTCCCGCCAGCTGTGGGTTTGTATGGCAAGCCGACCATTATCAATAATGTCGAGACCTTCACCAATGTACCCATGATCCTGGCCAATGGCGCAGACTGGTATAAGACCTTTGGCACTGTGGATAGTGCGGGTGTGAAGATATTTTCTCTTTCCGGCCGTGTACGCAAGCCGGGAAATTACGAACTGCCTTTTGGCACCACCTTCCGCCAGTTGATTTACGAACACGGCGGCGGTGTCATGGACGGGCGGCCAGTCAAGGCGATCATGCCTGCGGGCGCTTCCTCTTCCTTGATCGTGGTGGATGATAAGGTGCTCGATACGCCCATGGACTATGCTACTGTACGCACGCTCGGCGCGGACCTGGGGTCTGCATCTGTGATCGTGCTGGATGATACTGTAAGCATTGACTGGGTCATCAACAAAACCATTCACTTCTTCAAGCACGAATCCTGCGGAAAGTGTACGACCTGCCGTGAAGGCAATCATTGGATGCGCAACCTGACCGAACGAATCCATCATGGACACGGTTCCAGCGAAGATGTCAAATTACTGCTGAACGTCGCCAAGCAGATGCAGGGCAAATGCCTGTGCGCGCTGGGCGAATTTTCCACCATGGCCGTGGTGACGGGCATCGAGCGTTTCCCGGACGATTTCAAGAAAGCGGTGAAAGCATAACGTAATACGCAATGCGTAATGCGTAAAAAATACGGATTACGTATCACGAATTACGATACTTGCGGAGCAATATGACAAAACAAGTCACTCTCACAATTAATGGAAAGCAAGTCACTGCACCCGATGGTATGACGGTTGCGGATGCGGCAAAATTGGCGGGCATTGATATTCCCGTTTTTTGCCATCATCCCAAGTTGGAGCCTGTCGGTATGTGCCGTATGTGTTTGGTGGAGATCGGACGCCCCGTCCTGGATCGTGCCACGGGTCAGCCAGTGATGGAAAATGGCCAACCCAAGATCCAGTTCATGCCAAAACTTGAAACTGCGTGTACTAATCGTGTTTCAGATGGGATGGTCGTTCTGACCCAATCTGAGAAGGCAACCGAAGGCCAGCGTGGAACGGTGGAGTTCCTTCTGACTTCGCATCCTTTGGATTGCCCGATCTGTGATAAGGGCGGCGAATGCCCGCTACAGAATCTGACCATGGCGCATGGCCCCGGTAAGAGCCGCTTTAATTACAATGAGAAACAGCATCTTGATAAGATGGTTCCGCTGGGCGAGTTGATCTATCTTGACCGTGAGCGCTGTATTCAGTGTGCGCGTTGTATCCGCTTCCAGGATGAAGTGGCAGGGGAAGCAGTCCTCGGTTTCGATGAACGCGGACGATATACCCAGATCATTTCCCTCTCTGAACCTGGTTTCGACTCCGTCTTTTCCGGCAATACAACTGATATTTGCCCGGTGGGCGCGTTGACCACAGCAGACTTTCGCTTTGGCGCCCGCCCTTGGGAATTGAAAGCACAGTCATCGATCTGCACCCAATGCCCGGTAGGCTGTAACACCACGCTCAATACCCGGCGTGAAGCGAAAGCTGGCGGCGAGATCGTGGTGAAACGTGTCATGCCGCGCCAGAATGAAGAGGTCAATGAGATCTTGCTATGTGATAAGGGACGATTTGCTTATCACTATGCCGAAAACAAGGAACGCCTGACCCGGCCCATGCTTCGCAAGGATGAAAAGCTTGCGCGTGTTTCCTGGGACACTGCGTTAAAAACAGCAGCAGAAAATTTTGCAGCAGATAAAAAGAATTTTGTCGTGCTGGCATCTGGGCGGCTTTCCAATGAAGACCTGTTCAATCTCAAGTCACTGGCTGATACGGCGGGCGGTACTGCCATCCTATATTCCGATATGGGCGGTGGAGAACTGACCCAGTTGGTGGGGGTGGGGGCAGGAACGAATTTGAGCAAGATGGGTGAGGGGGATGCCATTTTGGTGGTCGCTTCCGATTTATATGAAGAGGCTCCCATCTGGTGGTTGCGTATAAAGCAGGCTGCTGATCGAGGGGCGACCCTGATCGTTGCCAACCCCCGCGAGACCAAACTGGATCGGTTTGCCAAATATTCCATCCGCTATGCCTATGGTGATGAACTCAAGACCATCAATGACTTTAGCAAAAAGAGTAAGATTTCGGATGAATTTACCAAGGCAAAGAATGCCGTCATTTTTTATGGAAGTGAAGGCTTGGGTGTTACCGGCACTTCTGCTTTGGCTTCGGCCTGTGCAGATCTATTGAAGGAGACCGAACACATTGGGCGCTCCAATAATGGCTTGGTCGGTGTTTGGCAAAGAGCCAACGATCAGGGAGCATTTGAGATCGGCTTTGAACCGGCAGATGATCTAGCCAAGGCACTTAAAGGAAAGTCGGTTTATATTGCAGGTGCGGATCCGGTGGGAGACGACCCCAGCCTTGAAAAAGCTCTGGCTGGTGCGAAGTTCGTTGCGGTTCAGGATATTCTCAAAACGGCCACAACGGAAATGGCGGATGTGGTTCTGCCAGCGCAGGCATTTACTGAACGTGAGGGAACATACGTCTCTGGGGAACGTCGTGTACAGCGATTCTATGCGGCTGTCCCTGCAAAAGGTGACAGCAAACCGGATTATGAGATCACGGCCATGCTTGCCAAGCAGATGGGTGTGATCCTTCAGGGTTCGTCTCCGGCGGTGGTGTTCGAGATCATGGCCCACTCGATCGAGGCGTTCAATGAATTAAGTTACGAAGCTCTGACTGAAGTACGCGAACAATGGCCGATCGTGGGACGCAATGATGTGTACTATGGCGGTACGACCTATGAGAATACGAAGGGAATGGGGATCCAACTTCTCCCGATGGCTCAGGCCGGGGGAACGGTACGCATTTCAAAGGTCCGCAAAGAGGCGGCTCTTCGTCCAAAGGAAAAGGAACTATTGGCCGTGCCGGTCAACAAGTTGTACGACCTGGGGAATACGGTCAGCGCGTCTGGGGTGCTTGAACAGCGGATCGGGGAAACCAGGATCACGGTGAATCCGGCTACAGCGGAGAAGTTAGGCCTGGAGGATGGCAAGCCTGCAAATTTGAACCTGGATGGTTTGACCGTGGAAGCCCTGGTGCGGTTGGATGAATCTGTGGCGGCGGGTGTGGTGCTGGTTCCACGCAGTATGGGCATCCCGATTCATGAACCCGTGATTGCGCGCGCCCAGGCTGTGAATGGGAAGGTGAAATAATATGGACTGGACATTCTGGCTTGAATGGGTGTTAAAGGGTTTGATTCTGTGTCTGATCTTGTTGACAGGCTTTGCCTACCTGACCTGGTATGAACGCCGCGCATTGGCTCGTATTCAGATTCGTGTTGGCCCGAACCGTGCGGGGCCGCAGGGTTTGTTGCAGCCGATCGCAGATGCGGTGAAGCTGATTTTTAAGGAAGAATTTACACCGTCGCAAGTGTATAAGACGGTCTTCATCCTTGCCCCGGTGTTGACCGTGGTGCCATCCTTGGTCATTGCGGCAGTGATACCGCTGGGGACTTCATTCAATTTGTTCGGACGTGAAATTACGTTATATGTTGCAAATTTGAATGTGGGTATCCTGTATTTGATGTCGATTGCCTCCATTGCTGTGTATGGTATTGTGCTGGCGGGTTGGTCGAGCAATAACAAATATGCGATGCTGGGCGGCATTCGCTCTTCGGCGCAGATGATCTCTTATGAACTGTCGCTTGGGTTGTGTTTTGTGATCACCATTCTGATGGCGGATTCGATGAACCCAAAAGAGATCGTGGAGGCGCAGAAGGGATTATGGTTTGTAGTGGTTCAGCCGGTGGGTGCGTTGATCTTTTTCATTGTGACC
>DAOQPR010000159.1:0-6952 GCA_035333265.1 Anaerolineales bacterium | reverse complement strand
TCTGCGCTTCTTCCCAGCGAACGGTGGAATACAGCAGGGCTATATCTTCTTCGCGTGTGCCATGCAGCTGATAACCGCCGCGCCACTGGGCTTCATGACCCGGCCAGCCGAGCACGGTCTGATAACCGGTATAAGCGGAAACGCGCGCATAATAACTGTAGCTTCCACCCACCGCCTCGGCGATCACTCCCTCAGGCTTGGTGCGTAAAAAGGCAATGGCGGCGGCATCGTCGGGATTCTCGCGTTGAATGCGCGCAAAATCATCGAGGTTGTAACCGAAGACGGGGGTGAAGTTCTCGGTTTTGGTCATCAGCCCGAAGATTGGGTAAAGCAAGCCGATGAAAATGACCAGGCCTGCCAATACGCGAAAGCCAATGCTGGAAGCCAGTCCGCGCAGGTTTTGCAGTAAATAGCCCACCCCAAAAGCTGCCGCAAGACTCCAGAGTATCCAGGCTTGATAGTAGAACTTGAATACGGTGTTGATGCGATAGCCAAATTGATCGCGCAGGAAGACAAACTCCGGAGCAAGGATGAGGATGGAGCCGAGGGCAATGAGCAGGAAGGTGAATTGGAGAGATGAGGAACGAGAAGCGAGGGATAAGGTGTTCGATTCAGGAGTTTCTGTCGCTGGAGTGCGCGGGAAGAGAAAGGCGAGCGCGGGAATCAGAACTGCCAACAAGGAGATAAGACTGCCAATGTAACTCAATCGGCGCAGGAGAGTCGCGCTGAGGAATTGAGAGGCGGTCATGTTCTGTGAGGAGAGAAAGGCCGTGACAAAATCCTTTTCCACAATCGAGCCAAGATAGCCAAGCAGATTCATCCCGAGGAAAAGCAAAACCGTGAAGCCAAGCCCCAGCCACAAGCCAAGTTTCCAGTTTGGCGTTATGGAGTCAGGCGGCTTGCCGTCTGCTCTTGCTTGAATAGCCAAATACGCAAGATAACAAAAGATGGGAATCAACAACGTGCCCCACATCACCCAGAAATGCGCCCCGCGTGTAGGGTACATGAAGTTCGGCAAAACCCCGCCAGCCTGGGAGGAAAAGCCAAGATAGAACGGGAAATACATGGCAATCGATACGATACCAAGCGGCAAGCCGAGGATAAAGACATCTTCGAGCCGTTGCCAATTCCAACCTTCAACGCTGGCGCGCCACAACACATATGCTGAAACGATCAATGCCGCCGAGATGAGAATATCCCAGGTGTTGAGGAAGGCCAGCCCGCCCAACACAAGCGCGGCAAAGAAAAATCCACCCGCAGCGGTATGCAGCCGAATGCCAAAGGCTTCCAGCTTTCCGCGCCAGCCGCCGAGGAAGATATTCATCGCCACAGAAACAGCCAACAGCCCAAAGGGGATGGCCAGCACATGCGGGTGCAGGTCGCCAAGCAAAAAAGAGAAGAACGGAAATTCATCGATCACTTCGCGATGACTGCCAAGCATGTCGTAATCCTGGATTACGCGCGAGGCGCGCCACCACCACAAATAGCGATCTGGAATCCAGCCCAATGGTTCAACAGGCGGCTGGGAAAGTTCCTTCATATCCAGCCATGTCCATAGCGGGCCGGACCATTCGCCTGCTGTATTCTTCGTCCAACCGAGTCCCATTTTGTGAAAGACTTCCAGCAAGGCTTCAAAGTTGGAAACGAGGAGCAGAAAGATGGGGGCGAGAAGAGCACTGCCGATTGCCGATTTACGATTTACGATTTTCGATTTACGGGTTTCGATTGTCGATTGAGAGAGCAAATTATTGACAATACCGAAGGCTCCCAGCGCGCTGAGGGCAAAGACGAGCGAAGTCATCAAATTGTGCGCCATGCTGCCGCTAATGTTCGAGAGTCGCGCAAGCATGGCGGTCATCACATACCCGAAGTAATAGTACGAAATGGCATAGCCTGAAAGCCACGGGTCCTGCGGCGGGAAGGTCTCAGAACGCATAATGCCGTTGATGAAAGCCAGTTCCATCGGTTTTTCGGTACTGGCCAGCTCCGGGTTGGCGGCGCGGACGGTGGCTAAAAATGCAAAAGCAACGAGAAACAAAATTTCCGTGGTAATAACAAGAGGCTTATTGTCGCGAAGAAAAGTAACGAGGGATGAGTAATGAGCCGAGAGCGCCCAAATGCTCAGACCAACGATGACCGTCAACGAGAGAAAGATGCCGCCCAGGTCGTTGCGCGCAAAGCCAAACGAAACGAACATCCAAAAGGCATAGCCCCAGATCAACAAGCCTGCCGCGCGCGCCAGGGTATAGCCGCGATCCTTTAAGGCAGGGAAGAGCGCATACGCCAGCGGAAAGGTCAACCAGCCAAGCAGGGAAACGGTGAGATACCAGAGAATAAACGCGATCATGGGGAAGAGGATTAGAGATTAGAGATTAGAAATTAGAGATTGGTCGTTGAATAGACCGGTGGTGGGGTCAGGTTGAAAGTCGAGGGCGGAGGCGATGGCATCCAGATTGATCGGGCCGTAGATGTGCGGGAAGAGATCCGCTTCTGAAATATTTTCGGCCGGAGGACCTGCAGGCGCCTCCCACTTAAGCTCGGGCTTGATCCGGGCTTCGGTGAGATTCAACACCACCAGGTCAGTGCGTCCGCGATAGAAGGCGTTGGCCACATTGAGAATCTGCTTTTCCGTGGAACAATGAATAAAGCCTTCGCTTGCAAAACTCGGCGCAGTGTATTCACCGCGCACCTGGGCATCGGCCCATTCAGATTTGGATGTAATGTGCAAAATCATGGCATCACCTCATAGATCGTTGTGTTCGTATCCTGGTAAACCGCACGCCAATACTGCCCGTTGAATTGAGCGAACTTTGCCAGGCCGTCTGGCGTGCCAGGGATGAGCGGGTAGACGTTACGCTCCAATTGACCGACGACGATATATTTCACATCATACCGCTTGAGGAAGTTCAACGCGGCCTGAATTTCGGTGGTGTTATAGAATGCCACCACTTCGTCCACACGCTGCTGCACTTGCGGTGCAAAGATGCCGCGCTGTTGACGTTGATGCCAGTTCCAGCCGACCACGCCAGGCAGGCCAGTGTAAATAGTAAAGCGTGTACACCAACGATATTCGGAACAATTGGCCTCGACAATGACCGGCGAGCCATCGACATTATCCTGCATCCAGCGGATGGCGCGATAATCTTCACTGATATCCATCGTCTGACCATCCCATAATTGGGAATGGTTCATGTATTCCATGCCATCCAGGGTATGCGGCACTTCAGGATTCATACGGTCGCTGATCTTGTCGGTGGTGGCAGTGAGCGTGAACATGAAGGCACAAGCTAGTAAGACATACGTGCCCACCTGATAGAACGTCCGCCACTTGGGCCGCCAGGTTGGGAAGGCATTCAGCAGCCAGCCAAAAGCCGCCGCCGCACTAACGGCAAACATCATCCAGGCCTGCAAATACAGTTTGAAGATGGTGTTCATACGGCCAATATCGCCAACCAGGGCGATCATTTCGACTGCAATGGTAATGGTCAGGGCTGTCCCAATCAGGAAGAGGACAAAGCGTTTCGAATCAGGCAGGTCGGGGCGCAGGATCAGTACCGCCGCCCAAAATGCCAAAGGCAATGCCAGCAAGCCGATCTTGACTCCATCCACGAGGAAGAAAAGCAGCAAGGCCACGAAAGCCGCAAGGGCGATCTCGATCCACAAGATGATCTTGCGTAAACGGTTCAAATGAGAAACGGGTGTGGCCGCCATCCATTCGCGGGTTTCCCAGGCCAGCCAGGCGGTGATGATGAAGAGGAACAGTCCCCAATGTGTAAAGTAGGAGGAAAAGGATGTGCGCGACGCGCTCCAGAACGAGACTTCGTTATAAGCCTGACCGAACCACTGGGAGAACGGCAGATAGAACAATGCACCCAGGATATACAACAAAGCCGCTACACCAAGCGCAACAAGAGTCTTGCCAGCCCAGGCGGGCAGGTCGAAGGGATTCTTCCATTCGAGGTAACGACCCACCGTGTAGATCACTGCAATCGCGGCAAGCAAATAATAGGTGTACAGATCCCAGGTATTGGTTGGCTTCAACGCGCCGATGAACAACGCGCTGATCCCGAGCGTGGCGATCCATTCGCCGCGAGTCAATTTTGCACGAGCCAGCACAAAGGAAAGCGCCCAGGCCATGATGAACAACGCCAGCGGCATTACCAGCATGTGCGCATGCAGGTCGCTGTATAAAAAGGTGAACAGCGGGAACTCGGTGATCTCATTGCCCGGCCCGGCCGGAATCACCCGGCTTGGGAACCAGTACCAGTCTCCACGTCCGAGCGGAAGCGGAACCTGGGTCGTAAACATCATCCACAAACCCTGCCCCGCCCAGGCCCAACGTTGGAACAAGCCTGCATCCGGCGGAATGATTCCGCCTGGCGAAGCGATTCTCTGCAAAGCGCCGAAGACCGCCTGAATGGTTCCGAGGTTGCCCAACAGAATCGCCATGAACGAAGCCGCAAAGCCGGAAACCAATCGAAGGTCAAAAAGCGAATAGCGGTCTTCACTGAATTCTGCTTTTTCAACCGCGGCATACCCGATCACAAATGCGCCCGTCGCAACCAGCGCGAACCAGGTCGGCAAAATAAAGTTATAGGCAATCGAAGGCACAATGCCAAGCAGTTTTACTGGCGTGCCCGCCAGCACAAAACCGTAATAATAATAGTTGATGTAGCCGCCTGCATACCACGGGTCATAGGGCGGGAAACTTGTGCTCTTCAACACTGCGTTGAAATACGAAAAGTCCATGGGCCGCTCGCCGCCCTTGGAAGGATGCCACATATCCGAATTGCCGAGGCGGATAAACAGATCGAGCAGGAAGAAGACCAGGAAGACCACTTCCGCCATGACGAAGAAACGGCGATTGGAATTCCAGTCCTCTTTGTATTCCTCTTTACGCATCCACCACAAGCCGAGGCCTGCCACAGCGATAAGAGCCGCTGCCACGCCGATGCTGACTCGCGTATACGCGATGCCGACCGAGCCGCCCATCCATGCCATCCAGGCAAGAAGGACAAGGCCGACGATTCGTCCCAATGCATAGGCATATTGCTTCAAACCAGGCAATGCCAACCGCGCAATGGGATAGGCAAACAAACCAAGCAGGAACACGAACAAATACCAGATCAAAACGCCCAGCGCGGGATATTTATTTTGAATCCAGTCATAATCGAACAGGTCCGACCAGGTTCCCCCCGCGCGCTGACTCGCCACCTGGGCATCGGGCAGCATCAACGATTTGTAATCGCTGAACTGTGTGGGCGTGAGCACGACCACTTTGGAAAGATCGACAGTATTGAGCAATAATCGTACGGCATTCGCATCGAAGCCTTCGGTCTTCTTGAAGATCAGCACTTTGGGGTGGTCGTAAAAAGTAAAGGCTTCCTCTGCCGCCTGGTCGTTGATGACCAGCGGGCCCAACGTCGGATAGGATTCAAAGACCGCGGCGAGTTCAAAACCCAACCGGCCTTCGTACCTGCCCAGTTCCGCCTCGCGATAACATTGAATAATATTTTCTTCTTCCGGACAGCCGATCAACTCACGATAATACAAGGTTGTGAGTGGGTAGCGTTCCGGCACGCGGGTGATCTGCCCATATTGATGATTGGTCGGGATGACGATGTAATCGGCCTTGGAAAGAATGTCCAGAAAGCGGTTGAGCTTATTGAAATCCTCGCCCCAATAAACTTGCAGGACAAGGTCATCGTTACTATACATCCCGCCAAATGGATCGTAGCCATCAATACGGAAGGGCAGACCCCAGTCATAGTCTGTTTCGTTGGCAACAGCCGATCCTTTGATGGACAGGGCGCTACCACGGGTCTCGATCTTCAACAGGTATTGTTGGTCTTTGAACAACGGCACGACCTTGTCCAGAGTGAAGGTCATCGGCACGCCACGCGGATCAGCAACTCCGGTGGCGTCAAGGATCGTCGAGGCACGGGCAAGTACCAGGTCCGGTTGTGAGGCGGAGTAGATGGTCACGGTCACAGGCGCGACAACTCCGCTCGCATCACGGGCGTACCCGAACGATATTTCGCTAAGCACGCCTTCACGGTTGGGGATAAAAATTGTGGAATATGATGCTTCAGCCGTGATCATGAGATCGCCAGGAATGGCCAGAGGCTGGTTATAACTTCCATCTTCCATTTGAATGGAGAGGTTTATCCCGGAAGGAACATTCTCGAACATCCAACGCGAGGCCGCCATGCGAGTCTCTTCGCGCAGATAAATACTTTGAAAGGCAAACGCCCAGACGGTGGTGGCTATTAAGACAAAAATACCTACAACTGCCGAAGCAATCGCTAATGGACGACTCACCACGGTCTGCGGTCTATTATCGACCGTCTTTTTAACCTTCGGCAACTCAAAGATGAACCAGGCCGCCATCATGCACAACAGCGGATAGATCGGTAGTTGATAGCGCATGGTAGGGTTGAACTGCAAAGACTGCCAGCCAAAGTAGAAGGCCGTCCAGCCCCAAAGCAAAAGGTGACGATACTCACCTTTGAGGATGCGCCAACCCATGAGCAAAAAGCCAGCCCAGGCAAGAATTCCCAGCGGAAGGCCCAACCCCCACACAGTGAGATTTTCAAAGGAATACAAATGGGTACGGCGCGCCCACTGCAAATTCCACGGCAGGTCGGCTATGCCAGTGGCTTGAAGCCGCTGTTCGGAAATGCCTTTGATCCAATTCGCATCCAACAGGAAACCATCGAAGGCATAAGGCTGGAAAATGCGAAAGGAAATAAGCGTGGCAATTCCGCCTGCGATGAGAAAGGCAGTGATCAGTAACCAGTAATCAGTAGACAGGTTTTTTTTGCGGTCGTGGGCAAGCCAGCGAACGAAGAACGCGAACGGTAACACAATCGCCATTGCCGCGGCGTTGATCTTGGAAGCCATGGCCATGCCCAATGCAAAACCGAAGGCCATGCTGAGATAGAGGAGCGGG
>DAOQPR010000158.1:0-6963 GCA_035333265.1 Anaerolineales bacterium | reverse complement strand
CCAGTTAGAGATCCCCACGCCGACAGTTCCCACGCCGCTCAAAAAGCCCGCGTACATGGCCTGACCGTCATCCTCAACCCCGCGCCTGCCAAACCACTCCCCGCTGAATTGCTTTCCACCGTGGATATTTTGATTCCCAACGAAAGCGAATTGGCATTGCTTACCGGCTTGCCCGTAAATGATATGGCCTCCGTGGAAAAAGCCGCAAAAGAAATCCTAAAGCAGGGCGTGAAAATCGTCATTGTGACACTTGGAAGTAAAGGCGCACTGTTGGTGACAAGTACACAAGTAAAACATGTAGATACCTTCAAAGTGGATGTCGTCGATACCACTGCCGCGGGCGACGCGTTCATTGGAGGGTTTGCTGCAAAACTTTTGGAGTCGGGCGGCTCTAGTGCCCAACAGGGTATGCCGCTCGATGTCGAACAGCAAGCTATTCGACTCCAAAACGCCGTCCGCTATGGCTGTGCCTGCGGCGCAATGGCAACAACAAAGTTTGGCGCACAACCTTCCTTGCCCACAAAGGAAGATGTAGAAACCTTCCTCATTCATCATTCTGCACTTTAAATTCATCATCCCTATGCCTACTCGAATCATTCTCGACACCGACCCCGGCGCAGACGATGCGCTTACAATCCTGCTCATGCTGGCTTCGCCTGAGATCCAACTCGAAGCGATCACTACTGTGCAAGGCAATGTCAATATTGAAAAAACCACCCGCAACGCACTGGCATTATTGGAGTTCTTGAATGCCCGCCATATTCCAGTGGCAAAAGGCTGTACCACACCGCTCATCAAGCCGCCACATGGTGAACAGGGCGAAGAAGTCCATGGCAAAAGCGGATTAGGCCAAGCTGTTTTACCCGAGCCCGTATCCAAACCTGTTGAAAAACACGCTGTAGATTATTTGATCGAACGTTTCCTGGCCGAACCAGGCGAGTTGACCCTCTTTGCCATCGGCCCGTTGACCAATGTGGCACTGGCGATTCGCAAAGAGCCAAAATTCGCACAAGCCGTAAAGGAACTGGTCATCATGGGCGGAGCGGTTCGCTCCGGCGGCAATATCACCCCGCTGGCAGAGTTCAACATCCATGAAGACCCCCATGCAGCGCATATTGTGGTCAATTCCGGTATCCCCATCACCCTCATTCCCCTGGATGTCACCTACCAATGTCTGCTCACTTCAGCCGATGTGGAGCGTCTAAATCGTATCGATTCGCCAATCGCCAAATTTGTCCGCGATGTGACAGCGGATTATATGGAGTTCTATTTGAAATACGAAGGTTTCGATGGCTGCGCTCTTCATGATCCACTGACCGTGGCAGCGATTATCGAACCAGAACTATTTTCCATGGAAGCACACTACGTCAATGTGGATATTTCAGGCGGCGTTTCCACCGGCAAGACGTATGCAGATTTTATGAAGGTCACAAAGAAACCTGCAAACATGAAGGTTGCGCTAGGCGTAAATGGGCGCAGGTTCGTGGAATTGTTTCTGGAAAGAATGGAAGAGTTTTGCAGGTCATATCCATAACGCGGCGTTTATTTTGCTAAAACTCAAGAAATTTATTTTAATATCTTTGACAGCCAATGCATGATGTTCAGCACCAGTTGAAAGTTTTGTTCTGCACCGGGGGCATTCATTCCCACCCGCTCGCCTCCGGATAGTTGTGCGCTGAACATGGCAGCTTCGCCAAAAAATGCAGCGCGACCCTTTCCAAACGACATGACTGCCCCTTGCAACCATCCGCCGACGGGAACGGTTTTGGTATCAGACGAAAATTCCCATGCTTTTTCAGGCATTAACAAAACAAAATCCTCTGGTAGGACGAGCACAGGCCGGGCAAACTCAGGCGCTTGAAAAGCCTGCCCGGTAAAACTGCGGACACTGGTCACAGCTTCATTTACAGACCGGCCTTGTGTAATGGAGCTTGGAATAAGGGTGTCGGTATCAATGGAAAAGATGGTTTCCTTTTCAAAGGCTTCATCTAATTGCTCGGGGGTATCGAACCCGGCTACGGCAAAGCCGTTGCTAAATATCACGCCAAAAGCCGCGGCAAGGTCAGAAGCAGCGCCCGCAAGGGGCATATGGTCAGCGATCAAGAGCAGTGACCCGCCATTCTCCACCCAGGTTTGTACAGCTTCGATCTCATCCTCACTAAAAGCAGAAGGGGTTGGGTAGGGATAATCGCCCCACTCCTCAATATCGAGTTGGGCATTTGAGATAACCAAAATATCGCAAGCCGCCAGTACAGATTCGCTGAACTTCGCGCGGCTTGATTCGACTTTGTATCCATCCTGGCGCAATAGATCACCAAACGCCCAAAAACGATTCTCAAGGGTATGGAAGTTATTATGGGCTTCATCCAAACACACAAGTGGACCCGCATCCCGCGTATATGCTGGGTCAGCGACCGAAGGGCGATACGAGCGATCTGGTATCTGCCCTGGGATGCAACCTGTCACAAAAAACATAAAAGCCAGCATCCATTTAATGGGAGGATGATTTTTACTCATAACGGCTCCTTTATTTGTATTTGACCGCCATTCGCTTTAATTGTTTCAAAATGAATTGAATACCCCTCTGGAGAAGGAAGGCGCATTACAAAAAGCAATACCCGCAAAGAATACTAGTGTGTCGGTTACTGCCTGGTACAACAAAAAAGACTCCCAAAACGGGAGTCTTTTTGTGAGCGCGGAGGTGCTCGAAACCTCAACAAACGGCTTAAAAGGCCGCTGCTCTACCATTGAGCTACGCGCCCATTTTCAAAGCGGATTGCATTCTATCACGCCCACATGGAGGCGTCAACGTAATTAAAGAAATTGACACCCCGTCCAGAACACCGGAGGCAACCATGAGTTCAGTCAAATATGTAACCGAACAGGACTTTCAGGACGAAGTCCTTAATGCACAAACCCCCGTCCTGGTAGATTTCACCGCCGATTGGTGTCAGCCCTGCAAAATGATCGCACCCATCGTCGAACAACTCGCCGGTCAATGGGGCGAAAAGGTCAAGGTCGTCAAATTGGATGCGGACCAAAATCCCAATATCATGATGCAGTATGGCGTCATGGGCATCCCCACCCTCATGCTCTTCAAGAGCGGCAGCATCAAGGAACGTATCACCGGCTTCATGCCCAAAGATAAGATCGAAGCGAAGGTCACTCCGCACGTGTAAGTAGATGGTAACGTGTATAATAGAGCCGAGCAACTCGGCTCTATTCTTTTTTATGGAACCCATCCATGACTGAACATGAAATGCTACAGGCGGGCATTGCAGCGCTCAAATCCGGTGACCAGCAAAAAGCCTCCTCCATCTTCGCACAACTCGTCAAACAATACCCAGGCTCGGAGGGCGGCTGGTACATGCTGGGCATGACCATTGCCAACAACGAACAGAAGAAGTTTTGTTTCCAACGCGTCCTGAGCATCAATCCCAACAACCTGGATGCCAAAAAGCAGCTCGCGCCTCTCACCCAGCCGGAGCCTGCTCCACCCCTCCCAAGCTGGGCCACCCAACCGCCGCCTTTCTACCCCGAATCGGAACAATCCTCTCTCCAGTCAGTCAACGAGAGGCCTACCATCCCCCCACAGCCCGATACACAGGAACGCCAACGCGTCCCTGTCTTTGTCGATTACGACCAGGAATTTGAAGAGTTCGACGAAGAACCTCAAAAAGAACCTGAAACCCCTGCAAAAGCCCTCGCTAAAAAGAAGAACAATAACATTATTTTTATTAGTGTTATTGCAGGTGCTTTTATCCTGGCTTGTACCGTTTTGGCAGGGTTGGCCATGTTTACCAGCACGTTTGGCAGTCCGATCTATCAATCCGTGCCCAATACGGCAACCCTCCCACCATTCACACCCACACTTCCGACAGCTACATCTACCCCAACCGGGCCGGCTCTCCTGCCCACCGCAATGCCAACGCTGGCATATACCCCGCAATTTGAACAGTCGCCCTGTCAGTTTGATGCGCCATTTGGGGTTAACGTCACTTGTGGATATGCCATTGTCCCCGAAAATCGCACAACAGATACAGGCCGTACTCTGCGCCTGGCTGTGGCCGTCTTTCACAGCACCAGCAGCAACCCCGCCCCCGACCCAATCGTCTTCCTGCAAGGTGGGCCGGGCGGTGAAGCCGTACAACTCAGCGCAGATGCCTTTACCATTCTAGTGCAACCTTATCTCGATGAACGGGACTATGTCACCTTCGACCAGCGCGGTACAGGGCTTTCCGAACCTGTGATGAACTGCGATGAGTTGGATAAGGTCTTTCGTCAGGATATTTATGGAACGCTCGACCTTGCCTCCCGTGAACTTGTGTATCAAAATGCCTTCAATGATTGTAGCGCGCTTTTACAAGCCAAAAGTATTGACCTGACCGCCTACTCCACCGTCGAAAGCGCAGCTGATCTGCGGGATATTGTTCGATTACTCGGTTATGGACAGGTCAATTTATACGGCGCTTCTTACGGAACCCGTCTCGCGCTTGTGACCATGCGAAATCACCCCGAGATCGTGCGTTCTGCAATCCTCGATTCAGTTGTTCCAGTGGAAGCAAATGTACTTGAAGACTATCCAGTTTCCGTCCATGCGGCTTTGGCTCAATTATTCATTACATGCGGTTCTCAGCCCAAATGCCGCGAGGCCTACCCAGATCTGGAACAAGTCCTCTGGGACACTGTCCATAAACTGGATGCCGAACCCATCACGCTCTCCACATCAGCTTATCCATTAGGGACGGTCACTGAAACCGTGGATGGTTCTTATTTGCTTTCGGTCACCATGGCGTTGGTGCGGAATGCAGGCTTTATCGAGTCCGCGCCACAAACGGTATATCGCGTACGTGATGGAGACTATTCCACACTGCTGGCTGCTCAATATTCCCTACCCTATGCATTTGATGGCATCAGCCCGGGTCTGTATATTTCCATGATCTGCCGCGAACATGCTCTTGCAGCCGCAGAAACAGACCTGCAAAATATCTCGGAACTTGTAGGGGTCAAGGAAGATGTCTTCCGGCCATTTTATGGAGATTTTTCGGATATGTATAAGGCGTGTGAAACCTGGGGAGCCGAAGGACCAGATCTCGGTGAGAATGATGCGGTCGTCAGCAATATTCCCAGCCTGGTGATCGAAGGCTCCTTCGACCCGGCAACGCCTCCCTACATGGGCAAGCAGGTTGCCGCGAATTTGGCAAACAGCTTCTATTTTGAATTCCCCAATCTGGGACATGTCCCCACTGCCGGTGACCAGACAGGTTGTGCTACAAAAGTTGTGAGCGATTTCATGCGCAACCCCACCATCGAACCGGATCGCGCCTGCATGAACGAATTACCCAAAGTGGAACTTCTCGTTCCATATACCGGCACCCCGCCTTTGGAATTGGAAAATCAGCGTGTATACGGGGTAAATGTGAATGTTCCCAAAGACTGGTTTTCCTTTGGTGACGGTTTCTTCGTACGTGGAAGCTCCCCATTTGATATTACACAAGTCACGGCATTCCGAGCCGATATCTCCGTTCAGGATCTGGTGGATTATTTCTCCTCCAGCATCAACGGATACCGCGGTTTCGATGGTGCTCCGGTCATGGCAGGGACGCATGAAGCGAATGGGTATTTGTGGAATCTTTACCAGGCCACTTCAAATAATCGTCCTGTGGATGTAGCGGCCGTCGATGACGGCGGCAGTTCCATTGTGATCGTCATGTTTAGCCATCCGGATGAGCACGAAGCCCTTTATCGCACCGTCTTCCTGCCAATGGTCGATTCGGCAAAATAGACCCATTTTCGTTGACGACTCCCCTGCCTTCATGGTATCATTCGCCCGCTAAAAACCAGCCCAAAGCTGGATTTGTTTTGTATGTATCATCAAGGAGAAGCATATAAGCGCCAACGAATTTCGAGTAAATGAGGGCATCCGCGTTGCGGAAGTGCGCCTGATCGGTCCGGATGGAGGCAACGTCGGTGTTGTTCCCATCAAGGAAGCGTTGAAGATCGCACGCGAAGCGGAGCTTGACCTGGTAGAGGTCTCGCCTGGTGCCAATCCGCCCGTTTGCCGTGTGATGGACTTTGGGAAGTTCATCTACGAAAAGGCGAAGAAGGAACGCGAGGCGAAGAAAGCGCAAACCAAGATCGAGGTCAAGGAAATTCGCCTGCGTCCGAAGACTAATGAAGCCCATCGTGGTTTCAAGGTGGACGATGCCCGCCGCTGGCTCTTGCAGGGGCACAAAGTAAAGGTGACCGTCAAATTCCGCGGGCGTGAGATGGATTATCCAGAGATCGCCCTGGAAGACCTGAAAGAAATTGCGCATGATCTTTCGGACGTGGCAGTGATCGAAGTTCCGCCGCAAATGGAAGGCCGCACCATGTTGGTGGTAATGGCTCCAGGAAAGCCCGGGACGGCGAAAAAGAAAGAGAAACCCGATCAGGCCGAAGTTAAGAAAGAAGCGTCTGCCTGATCGTTCAGTAAGACCCAAAGATGTTGATCGTCCGCGGGCAGAAATGTCCGCGGTTTATATTGTCTGAAAGGAGTACTACGCGATGCCACGCAAAGCAAAACCTGGCAAAAAGTTCAAACTCAAAACCCATAAGGCGACATCCAAACGTTTTCGCCTGACCGGGTCTGGTACGGTTGTGCGTACCAAGGGTGGTAAAAGCCACCTTCGCCGCCGCACCTCAGACCGCACCAAGGCGCTCTTGAGCGAAATGGTTGAAGTCAAGGGTCGTAAGTTCGTGAAGCGCATTAAGCGCCTCGCCCCCAATATGGAAGAGTAGGACAAAATTCATTTTGTCCCGTCAGTCAGGCAAAATAAGTTTTGCCATATAAATTGTTGCGGCTTACGGGTGTGCGCAACTGGTGTTTAGAACCACCGACGCCCGCGAGTTTGCAGGAGGTATAAAGTACAATGCGCGTTAAAGGAGGCCCGCAAGGGCACTTACGTCACAAGAAAGTTTTGA
>DAOQPR010000157.1:0-6969 GCA_035333265.1 Anaerolineales bacterium | reverse complement strand
CATTCTTCAATCGCCCTCACCCTGCCCTCTCCCGAGGGGAGAGGGAAAACATAACCGACCTTGCCATCATCTGTGAGATGGAATTGGACGTGGTTGCGGTAGTTCCACTGATTCGGCGAAGCGACGGTGGCTTGCACTGGCGGATTTTCAATTTTGCCGATGCGCTGAAGTTGGTCACGCAGAATGTCCGCTTTAGCTGTTAATTGTTTTTCGTAAGGCAGGTTCTGGTAGTGACATCCGCCGCATGGCCTCACCCCTAGCCCCTCTCCCTGAGGGAGAGGGGGACGAAAAAAGTGCTTGCATTTGGCGGTGATGCGGTCTGGGGAAGGTTTAATTATTTCAAGAATTTCGCCGCGCGCGAAGTTTTGTTTTTCTTGCGTCAGTTGAATGCGGACAGTCTCGCCGGGTAAGCCAAAGGGAACGAAGACAGCGCGACCGTCTGGGAGACGTCCCATCGCTTCGCCGCCGTAGGTGAGTTTTTCTAAAGTGATTTCGTGTTCAGAAGAGGGCATATCTGAATTATACGTCAACAAAAAAAGAGGAAAGACCATAACAGTCTTTCCTCTTTCCTCTTTTTTCGTCTTCTATTTCAAAAAGAACGAAAGCACGATCAGCACTGCGAAAAAGAATCCCGCCAGCATGCCAATGCGGGTTAAATCCTTTTTCACCTGGGTGTAATCCGGGTTGAATTCGAATTTCTGCGCCTGGGCGTTCTCCACAGCTACACGAGCGGGGCGTTTATTTTTCTTAGCCATTTTTTTCTCCTTCATTTGGTATTGCAAAACAATCTCAACGATCGTTATGGTTAATCCTGTAATCGTCCAAAGACCACAATGCGCTGGTCGTTGACAAGATATGGGTAACACGAGATCAATGTGACTGTGGGGGATGAGGTTGGCGCCATCACTTCCACAGCCGTCGGCTCCACGAGTACGGTGCGATCGACAATGTAAACGAACTGACGTTGTTGAGTATAAACGACGATCTGGTCTCCGGGGACGAGCCGATCCAGGTAACGGAATATCTCGCCGTATACATCATCATGCGCCGAGAGGACAAGATTGCCATCACGCCCGGGCGCCGCCGAACCAATATATTGCCCAACCCCTTTCTTCAATTGTTCCCAGCCATCCCCTTGTACAACGGGCGCGTCCACGTTGATGGCAGGGATTTGAATGCGTACTGCCTGGTCAGGTGCGGCTGTCGGCACAGGTATGTTCGCCAGCGACTGCACCATGGGCAGGAGGTGAGACGGAATTTCTGCATCGTTTGGGCGTGTATTGCCCTGCGCATCAGGCGGAGTGTGCCCCGAAGGCAGCACCACGGCCATCACAAGTGGGGTCGGTATGGGCGTTTCAGGGTTGAGCGCAGCGACCACTTCATTGTTTAGTGTTTGTAACAACCCCACCCCGTTGAAGATGACTGCCGCCAGACCGATCACCGCCAGGACTTCCACAGCCAGAAGGACACCGTCGAGGAATCTGCGCCGCGGGTTGACGGGAGCCGCTTCCGGCGCAGGGACAGTTGATTCAGCGGTATCAACTGTCGGCGTGGCTGGAGGCGTATCCTCATTCGCGAGCATAAGCACACGTCCGGTGCGGCGGTAATGCTCCAGACGATCCTTGCGAGCCCCGCGTCGTTTTTCCACCAACAGGCGGCGGAGTTCTTCCACAGAGAGTTCTTCAGGCGCTTTCTTGCGTGCCATAGCGCACGGATTATACCGCAAGGCATCCCTCCGCCTGCTTTGCTAAAGCCATGAAGCAGTATAAAATATGCCTCTCACTTTTTGGCATCGCGTGCTATAATGCCAATCCTCCGGGCGCTTAGCTCAGTTGGTTAGAGCGTCTCGTTTACACCGAGAAGGTCACGGGTTCGAGTCCCCTAGCGCCCACTGGCTCCACAATTTGTGGAGCCTTTTCTTTTTTTTCAACCAACTTCCCAATTTACCAATTTACCAAACTCCCTATATAATCCTCTCCATGATCCTCATTACCGGTGCAACTGGATTCATCGGACGCGCGCTTGTAAGGCAGCTTTCCTCCATTGGATACCCGCTGCGAACCCTGATCCGTCCCTCGCCGCGCACGCCACGCCTGCCAAAAGGCGTCCCTGTCGAAGTGGCCGTGGTCTCCCTTGCGGATACGCGCGGTTTGCGCGCCGCCATGCGCGACGTGGAAACCGTCATCCATCTTGCCAGTGCGGAAAATCAGGGCGCGCGCGGTAACCTGCTTGCCACCGATATTCAAGGTACCCAAAACCTTGTGGAAGCCGCCGCTGATGCCGGTGTGGACCGGCTCATTTATCTCAGTCATCTGGGCGCGGCGCGTAACTCGGGGTACCCGGCTTTTAAAGCAAAAGGAATCGCCGAAGAGTCCATTCGGGCAGGGAACGTTCCGTACACCATCATCCGTACTTCGCTGGTGTACGGGGTTGAAGATCACTTTACCAACAATCTGGCTCGCCTCATCCGCGTTGCGCCGGGAGTTTTCCCTATTGCCTCAGGGGGACGTGTAGTGGTGCAGCCGGTGTGGGTTGAGGATCTGACGACCTGTATTCTTTGGGCGTTGCAATCTGACCACACGCTCAATCAGGTCTATGAGGTCGGCGGCAATGAATTCTTCACTCTTCAGCAGCTTATTGAGATCATTATGGAGGTCACCCGCACCCGGCGCTGGCTGGTTCCACTTTCACCCATCACGTTACGGGCCATGACCGTCTTCCTCGAAAGTGTTGTCCCTGGTTTTCCGATCTCCTCCTTTTTTCTCGATTACTTTGCCGTCAACCGCACCACCGCTGTCGACTCGATGCCCCGTCACTTTGGGCTGATGCCTGCCCGCTTCTCGTACCGCATCGATTACCTGATCCGTAAGCGTTGGTATCAACGTTTATTCGATGCTATCCGTACACGTATCTCGCCTCAGGAAACAAAATAAGATGTCCACTCCAAATATTCATCTACTGGAAACACCCGACGAAATGGACCTTGTGGAAGAATTGCAGCGCCAGGTCTGGCCTGGTTCTGAAACCGATGTGGTCCCCAAGCATGTCCTGATCACCGTTGTCCACAATGGCGGCCTGGTACTCGGCGCCTTTGAAGAAGAAAAGCTGATCGGTTTCGTCTTTGGTTTCCCCGGTCTTGAGAAAACACCGGATGGCCCCCGCCCCAAACATTGTTCGCATCAAATGGGCATACACCCAGACTATCGTGACTCAGGGATCGGCTTCGAACTCAAACGCGCCCAATGGCAAATGGTGCGCCATCAAGGACTCGACCACATCACCTGGACGTTCGACCCCATGCTCAGCCGCAATGCTCACCTCAACATTGCCAAGCTTGGCGCTGTGTGCAGTACCTACCGTCAATCTGAATACGGCGACCTGCGCGACGGTCTCAATGCAGGCCTGCCCTCGGACCGATTCCAGGTCGATTGGTGGATCAACTCACGGCGTGTTGAGAAGCGCTTGAGCAAACGGCCGCGGCCCACCCTCAAGTTGAATCATGTCTCCCGCAGCGGACTCCATCTCTTTTACACGCCTCAACGCCGGAGCGATGGCCTGCTGATACCACCCGAGCATGTTCCCACCTTCGACGAGCGCCTTTTGCTGGTGGAGATTCCGGTCAACTTTATGGATATGAAATCACTGGATTTTCCGCTCGCCCGCGACTGGCGTTTCTTCAGCCGGGAATTATTTGAAACGGCTTTTGCCAAACACTACATCGTCACCGATTTTATTTTCGACTCAAATGAAGGCAGCCCGCGCGGATTATATGTGCTTACTCATGGGGATAGCACGCTGGATGAATTCGAGTAAAGCAAGAAAAGATTAATCCTGCCCTATAAACGCATGAGACGCCCATTTGGGCGTCTCAGCGGTTGGAAGGAAGAAGATTTGAGAAACCTTGTCTGCTGGGCAAGGGCTATCTCCGAACAGAGGGGCTGTTGTTTTCGTTATGGCTCATGGCGGTCATTCCCACGGGGTGATAGGTTGGCTCGGGGCGGTTGGCGCCATAAGCCGGAGCGACAGGCCGTGGTTGGGGCTTGGGTGCCGGGCGGGGATAATTCACAGCGGGAGGATTAACCTCCTGGCGTGGAGCAGGCTGCGGGGCGCGTTGAGGCGCAGAGTATGCCGTCTGGTTGCGGTAGTTGGCGTTGCGGTCATAGATATCGGCCAGGGTGAAGAGCCGTTCGCCAGCCACCGAGAAAGTTCCAATCAGCAATACGCGGATCAACCAGACCATGCAGGCTACGAAGATGGGTACAACCTTGACCATGGTTGCCTGGCCGAGCAAGGCTCCGCCAACCGCGCTGTGATTTTGAATGGCAACTGAAACACCCCACCAGGTAAGCATGGCGTTGAAGGCTGCTGCCAACAACCAGGCGCCAAAGAGATACCAGACCTCAGCCGGTTCGTCGCGTCCCTGTTCGGGGGTGAAGATACGTGCGATCCCTGCAAAGTCGATGGAGCAGAAGGCAAATGCCAGGATGGATGACCAGTACATGCCGAGAAACTTCAGGTCGCCAAGTACATCGCGCAAGGCAAAGGAGGTGGTGCCGAAATTGAATACCTCAAAAGCCAGCAGGGCGGCCACAAGGATGCTGCCAAAGATCGCGCCGCGCTTGATCGACACATTTTTCAACAGAGGCATAAGGTGGATTTGGAATGAGCGGTTCATGGGAAAACTCCTTTTTGGAACCAGAGAAGGAAACGATTTGTCTGGCTTTAATATAGAACACTTGTTCTATATTGTCAAGAGTTTTGCATGATATTTTCATAACTTCCAACAATTCCCCACTCTTCGCCGGAGCGACAGGGAACATACCTGTCACCATATACCGGGCAAAAGACGATACTTTGTTCGTTGAGCATACTCCTTATAACCGGGCAGTTCGGCCTGTAGGGTGGCATCTTCCATGGAAGTTCTTACAACCAGGATAACTAAAAGCAGGATGGCCGGGATGAATGCCCAAGTGGAATCCAGAAAGATGGGCATCGCCAAATAGGTCCATAACGCACCTGCATAGCCGGGATGACGGACAAGGCGATAGGGGCCGGTCGTCACTACATAATGACCGCGGTCGTTTTGGATGCGTACCACGCCGGAAAAGAAGCGATTCTCGATCAGTGCCCAGGATCCCAGTACGAATCCAAGGAGGATCACGATCAATGAGATAACCTTGGCAGGCAGGGAATAGGGGGATGTCCACCCAAAGAGTTTATCCAGCCCGGTCACGATCAGGATGAATAGCGAACCAAAGGCCAGCATGGGTGCAAGGATTTTGTCCCATGGCTTTGCGTCCTGCAACTCGATGGAACGTGACCTCTCGATCAAAATATCGGGGTGCCGCCGCGCCGCCCGGGCACGGCTGATAATGAATCCAAAAACACCGATGATCCCATATGCCCAGGCTTCCCACCAATCCCACACACCGGAAATGATCATTGGCAGGAACGGGAAGATGAACACAACCACGATCATCAGGATGATCGAACGCAAAGTAAAAGCCCGCTTAGTTTCAGCCATGGCTACCTCTACAACCAGTATAATGATTTTAAGAACTGGAGACAATCATGAAGACCAGACGCATCCTCATTTTGCTTTTCATGGCTTCCGCGGCTTTTCATTCTGCTTTTGCGCAGAGCAACACCCCCGTGGCTGTGGTGCTGACCGCACATGGTCCCATCATGCCGCCCATGCTTGAGTATATCAAGCGTGGAATCGAAACCGCCGATCAGCGCAATGCCGAGGTGGTGGTCATTCAACTTAACACGCCCGGTGGCAGTTTGGAGACCATGCTGGAGATCATTGCTGTCATCCGTGCCAGCGATGTGCCAGTCGTGGTGTATGTTGCGCCAAAGAATGCCATTGCAGGGAGCGCCGGAGCCATGATCACCATGGCGGGACATGTCTCGGCCATGGCGCCGGAAACTTCCATTGGCGCATCCAGCCCGATCGACAGTTCAGGGGAAAACCTGAATACCACCGCAGAAACAAAAGCCAAAGAGATCACCAAAGCTGCCATCCGCCCGTTTGTCACCCCGCGCGGCGAAAACGCATTGGCGCTCGCAGAGTCCATGATTGACGATGCCAAAGCCGCCACTGCCGATGAAGCCCTGGACGCCGGTCTGATCGACTTTATCTCTGACGATCTGGAAGACCTGCTGCAATCCTTGAACGGCTTTACTGTGCAAATGGAGGATGGCCCGCATACACTCAATACCAGTGATATTGAGATTCAAGAACTCGATATCAGTTTTATCGAACAACTTTTGCTCATGTTGACTGACCCGAACATCGCCTTTCTTTTACTGGCCGTTGGTGTACAGGCGGTGTTGATTGAACTCTCCAGCCCCGGCGGCTGGGTGGCGGGATTCATCGGCGCGGTCTGCCTGACCCTGGCCGTTTACGGATTGGGCGTCCTGCCTGTTAATCTGTTCGGCGTCATCTTCCTCATCATCGCCTTCGTGTTGTTCGTGCTCGATATCAAGGCCGCCACCCACGGCGCGTTGACCACGGCGGGCGTGGCCTCGTTCATTGTTGGCGCGCTGGTGTTGTTCAACTCGCCGGGCACACCTGATTTTCAACGTGTTTCCATTCCTCTTGTGGTGGGCACGGGGATTTTTCTTGGCCTGATCTTCTTTGCCATTATGATGGTCGCCCTGCGCGCGCAGCATCGACCCATTCAAACCGGCGAAGAATCATTTATTGGGAGAACAGGAACAGCCAAAATGTTCGAAGGCGAGGCGGGGCAGGTTCAGGTGGAGTCCGAATTGTGGAGTGCGGAAAAAGAGGCTGGGTCAGCTCCAATTGGTAAGGGTGATAAAATCGAAGTCGTCGAAGTTCGAGGATTGAGATTGATCGTTAGAAAGAAATGAAAAAGAGTTCATCACCTTAAAGGTGACAGACACTGACTACCGCCTCAAAAGGACCTTATGCCTGCTACCCCAACCCGAGACCGAGTCTCCCCG
>DAOQPR010000156.1:0-6972 GCA_035333265.1 Anaerolineales bacterium | reverse complement strand
TCGTGGCGCGCAACAACAACGAACTCGTGGCGACCTGGGGCAACCTCGCGAACCGCGTGCTATCGTTTTGCTATAAGCATTGGGAAGGTGTTGTGCCGAATGTGGATATAACCACGCTTCGCCCCGCAGACTTGGAACTGCTCGCCACCATTGAGGCCGGATTCAACACTGTGGGCGCGGAACTCGATGCCGTGCGTCTGCGCGCTGCCCTAAGTGAGACGATGAAACTTGCCACCGTCGTCAATCAGTATCTCGACGTCAATGCGCCATGGTCTGCTGTGAAGACAGACAAAGACGGCGCTGCCAAAACCATCTACACCGCGTTGAAAGCAATTGATTCATTGAAGGTCATGTTCGCGCCGTTCATCCCCTTCACCTCCGAACGCCTGCATGGATTCTTCGGCTATGAGACTCCGCTCTTCGGCGAGCAATACACCGAAGAAGTGACCGACGCCATCGGTACGCACAAGGTGTTGCGATATAAGCCTGTGGAAGGCTTACAGTGGAAACCCAGCGACTTAAAGCCGGGCGCAAAGTTGAATCAACCCGGTCCGCTATTCAAGAAGTTGGAACCGACCGTCATTGAAGAAGAACGTGGACGATTAGGAAAGTAAATCTATAAGGGCAGGGCTCGTCCCTGCCCTTTATTAGACTTCTTGCATAAGTAATTTGGAATCTTGAAGTTCTACTTCAGGAGAGGTTTCCGAAAGTAGAACTTTCGGAGTCCTCTCCTATTAGAGGCTTTCAAAAAAGGTCTATCATTTAAACATTCTTCATTTGTGTCTTCGAAAATAAACCTCTCTGAAATTTTCAAAAACACAGGGAAGGATCACTGAAATCCATGGCGGTGTCTTTAACTACATGATCTCTTCTTTTGAAAAATACCCCGCTTGCAATGTCTCAACACCATCTGCTTCCAAAGTGCCACTTTGAACCTTGCAAGCATATACAGTCATCACATAAGTGACCTGGTCTCCATTTTGATAGGTGATCTCGAATTCTTTCCCCCCAAACACACCCAGGATTTTGTATGGTTCCACCCATAAACCGGCTTCCTCCCACACTTCACGAATAACGGTATCGACAGGGTCTTCGTTAGGCTCCACACTGCCGCCAGGGGCCACCCAAATGTTCCCTTCAATATGTCGTAAAAGTAAAATGTGATTTTTATCATCATAGATAATCCCGGTCACAGAAGGGGCAACCAGTAATTCATGCCCAACTTTGGCACGTATCCTTGAAAAATAGTCAGACATTGGCATTTGAATAGATTCCTTATCATCTATTCTATCCCCAACATTCCAACATAAAATCCGTATCTCGATTTGATCTAACGAAAGTTTGATTTGCTCAGACCAAACTTTATTTTGATCTGAGCAAAATATATTTCAGACAA
Organism: Anaerolineales bacterium; assembly: GCA_035333265.1. Taxonomy (GTDB): domain Bacteria; phylum Chloroflexota; class Anaerolineae; order Anaerolineales; family Villigracilaceae; genus Villigracilis. Next base: position 5,576 of record DAOQPR010000156.1, on the reverse strand, counting down.
GACCACTTGCCTACGCGCAGGGAACTATCTTCTTCCCCGCCCAAACAGCGCCGCAAGGATTCCACCGATCAATACAAACGGTGAACAGGCCATCGCTGCAATCCCCATAAAAAGAAGCGCCTTGGCTGAATCTTTTTGATACTGCTCATAGGCCACCCGGTCACCGGAGAAAAGTTCTTCAGGCACCACCCCGTCACTGGAAGACTTCTTGCCCAGGACAGTCACTAAATCACCGCTGAAAAAACCTGTGTACCGGATGGAACCTTCGCCCAGTTTTTGCCCGTTGTAGTCAGCAGTGAAGGCGCTGGTCTGTGGCACAAGCAGTTCGTGCAGATTCGGTCCGCTCAATATCGCATTGTTCGCCGCCAGGATGGGAACTGGCGATCCGCTCATGTCCAGCGCTAGTTCAGGCACCACCGTTTCCACACGCCGCCACGAACCGGAAGGTGGTTGAGGCGTACTGCTGCTGGAACTGGATTCGCTCACTTCCCATTCCTCCTGATAATAGGCAATGAATTCTGGCAATTGCGGGTTTGGTGCAGTGCCATTTAAATACCCGGTGATGAGAATATCCGTGCCCGGTGCAGCCAGGCTGACGTAAGCTGCATCCATTTGCGGCATTTTTGCGATCTGAGAGGCTTTGATCGCCTGCCCAGGTGCGAGCACAAAAGTCATGACCGCGCCGCAAGCTGCCATTAAAAAGGCTCCGCCGATGGCAGCAATTATCGTGGAGGCTCGGTTCCGCAAACCGCCCAGAATATTAAGATTTCGCATCTATTTTCTCCAAAGTCGATTTTTAATAACAGACTTGCATTATAAAAAATGGAATGGATTTTCATAATCCGCTGGGAGTACTAAAAAAAATTAAGCAAAGCCTCGTAACAAATCCATATCTTGTAATAATACGAGGCTTTACGTCCAATTTCAGTTGTATAATCCATTCATGGCTGAATGGATTGGACAAACCATAGGAAAAGTCCGTATTGATAAGTACCTTGCGCATGGGGGGATGGCAGAAGTGTATCTGGGCACGCATCTCACCCTCGACCGACAGGTCGCCATAAAATTCATGCGCAGCTACGTGGAAAACGACCCCGATCTGCTTGCGCGGTTCCAACGGGAAGCAAGGGCTGTCGCTGCTTTGCGTCATCCAAACATCGTTCAGGTCTACGATTTCGATACACACGATGGTCACCCCTATCTTGTGATGGAATATCTTCAAGGACCTTCGCTTGCCACCTATCTGCATGACTTGCATGAGAATGGCGTCAAGCTTTCGCTTGATCAGGTCACCCACTTCCTCAAGTCACTGGCTGCCGGTGTGGACTATGCCCACTCGCAAAACATCATTCACCGCGATATCAAACCCGCCAATATCATTCTACATAATAAAAGCGAAGAATACTCGCCGCTTGTCACACTTCCTAAAGATACAGAGCCCATCATCACCGATTTTGGTCTGGTTCGGCTGACCAATTCCGCCACCAAAACCATTTCCGGGGTGGTTAGCGGCACGCCTGCCTACATGTCTCCTGAACAGGCACAAGGCATGGCAACCGATCACCGTTCAGATATCTACTCGCTTAGCATTGTTTTGTACGAAATGCTTGCGGGGAACCCTCCCTTCGGAGGCGAATCGACACTTGGCATCATCCTCAAACACATTAACGAACCACCGCCGCCCATTGAGGGGATTGCCCCTGAAATTCAGGCCGTCATCACAAAGGCCCTGTCGAAGAACCCCAAGGATCGCTACCAAAGTGCGCGCGAGTTATTTACAGACTTTTATCAGGCCATAGGCACGCATGTGGAATCGAAGACCGTACTCTCGCCTCGCATCTCTACGCCGGTACCTGCCACTGTTTCAACCAAGCCTGTACCACGCCGAAACAACTTTCTCTGGGTTGGTGTTGGGCTGTTCGCATGTTTATGCTTTGGTTTCTTTGCCACAGGTATATTGGGAGTGTCAATTTACTCCTTCTTCCCACGGAATAATACTGCCGTTCCAACAAACGCCCATGAACATGGAGTCGCAACCCCGGGCACTCCAGCAGATGGGATCGCTACCTCCCCTGCCGAACCTGTCTACTTTGGGGTTCTTCGTTTTCAAGGCGCACTCGACCAGGTGACCGTCAGCGCGAATCTGCCCGATCAACAGGCAGGAAGTCAATACGAAGCCTGGTTAATCGAGAACAATGGAGAGGGATTGATAAATCTTGGGGTACTGACAAATGATGGAACTGGTCAATTCTCAGTGACCTATACAGATCCTCAAAGCCGCAATCTGTTGGAAATCTATGCAAGTATGGAAATCACACTTGAACCCAACCCGGATCCCAGTCCCAACCCATCGGGAAATGTGCTGTACTCGTCCAGCATCCCAGCAGGGTCATTGGAACATATCCGGCATTTGCTGGTTAAGTTTGAGGACGATCGCGGTTTGCTGAACGGAATGGTGGATACATCTCAGTTGATTGAGCAGGCAGCCCAGGAAATGCAAACAGCATATGATAATGGTGATCTTAAAACCACCCAGGCCAATGCCGAAGCCATGGTCAACCTGATCGTTGGTAATGAGAGTGATGACTACAAAGACTGGGACGGCAACAAGAAAATCAACGATCCTGGAGACGGATTTGGCCTTCTTCTCAATGGTGGCAATGGCGGTTATATTGGCGGCACACTGGATCACGCCGAACTCTCAATGAGTTCGCCGGATGCCCCGGCGGGTGTCAAGCTGCATGGCGAACACGTCACCATCAGCACCAAGAATGTTGAGGAATGGGCAGCCCAGCTCCGGGACGTTGCGAAGCGGATTGCCGAGGCCAATGGAGAAATCCCCGAGGCGGATATCCGTCTGGCCGCCTCCCTTGCAGATCAAATCCTTAATGGGCTCGACCTCAACGGCAATGAAAGTGTCGAACCCATTCCAGGTGAGGGTGGCGCATTGACCGCTCTTCAACATGCGGAATATATGGCCGACATGCCCATTATGGAAGGCCAGGGTCTGATCCCCCCACCGGCACAATAAATTTTCCAGGTTATGGAAGCGTCGTGCCAAGTCTGGTATGACGCTTTTTATTTTGTACAAGGTCAACAAAAAATGATAACAATACGCCCCATTACAACAGCAGAAATTCCTGCCGCACGGCGGGTCATCCTCCAAATGGCCTACGACATCTATGGTTGGGAGGGAGGCTTGGAAGCTTCCATCCGTTATTGGGAGGCCTCCGGCGAATTCGATGACATGGCCAATGTTGAGGAACAATATTTCCAGAATTGCGGGTTGTTCCTTGTCATTCTGGATGACAAAAAGGTGATCGGTTCGGGGGCGGTAAAAAAATTTAATGCATCAACCGCCGAATTGAAAAGGCTGTGGCTGTTGGAAGAATATCACGGCCAGGGAATAGGATATCGCGTGGTGTCTCAACTGATCGATTTTTCGCAGACGAACAATTATAAAAGAATCATCCTGCAAACCAGCCCTGAACAAACCCGGGCCATCACCTTCTATAAAAAGCTTGGGTTTCAGGAGATCGAATCGTACAACCAGAAAGCGGGTGAAATTTCACTGGAGCTTCAACTCTAGTACCCAAACTACATCTCCATGTTGTCTGGGCGCTGGTCCAATATTAAATCCCACTCTGCAGGGGGTGGTAATTTCAACGCCCATCCCGTATAAAACAATGGACTTAAGTTAATTTCCCGCCAACCAAAAAGAGGAGCCCATGAGTATTGTAACTGCTGAAACTGTTGTGCACGCCCCGTTGAAACTGGTTTATCGTGCTTTTACCAACTCGACCCCATTGCGTGAGTGGTTATGTGATGTGGCGACAGTCTCACCGCATCCGCGCGGCCGGATGTATCTTTGGTGGATCGGAGATTTCTATTCCAGTGGACATTATCTCGAACTCGAAGAGAACAAGAGCGTCAAATTTCGCTGGTTTTCAAGCATTGACCCGGCGCCCACCGAGGTGACGGTAACCTTGGCAGAGAAAGATGGCCATGTGAACGTACGCATGGACCATGCGGTACCTGATGACGAGTCTTGGAAAAAGGCCGCGGAAAGTTTTCGGGAAAATTGGGTCGAGAGCCTGCGTAATCTGAAATCAGTATTGGAAACCGGCATTGACCTACGCATTTCGGAACGCCCCATGCTCGGCATCGTTCCAGGTGATTTCACAGAGGAACAGGCAACCGCCCTGGGAGTCCCGATCCGTGAAGGATTGCGGCTGGACGGCCTCGTGGATGGTATGGGCGCTCAAAAGGCCGGATTACAAAAAGATGATGTGATCGTTGGCATGGCGGGCAAGGTCATCACCAGTGATTTCAACACCCTGCCCCAAGCCATTGCCGGAAAGAAGGGCGGCGATGTGATCGAAGTCGTTTATTATCACGGGCCGGAAAAGAAGACCATTTCAATGGAATTGAGCAAGCGCCCGATGCCGGATGTCCCGTTTGACCCCAGTGAATTGGCAAAACGCGCCCGGGCAATGATCGAACCCGCCCTGGCAGACCTTGAGAAATGCTTCGAAGGTTTCAGTGACCAACAAGCCATGAAACGTCCCGATCCCAATGAATGGAGCGCGCTGGAGATCGTGGCACACCTGGTACATGGGGAACGGTTCAACATCAGTTTTCTCACCAGCCTGATCGACGGCTATGAGATCACCTCAGATGGGTTCGGTACGAACATTACCGCCCAGGTTGAGGCTACGGTCAAGGTCAATCCGTCCATCAACCTCATGCTGGCTGAACTGCGCCGCAGTGTGGAGGAAGTATTGACCTATACAGAGATGATCCCTGAAGAATTTGCCGCCAACAAAGGTAGTTATTACCGCTATGGCTCTGGTCTTTTACAGCCAAACTTCCACATCCTTGCTCATATGGATCAGGTAAAAAAGACATTGGCAGCAGCAAAGTAAACATTACTTTCTCCAATACCTGATTTTACAAAAGGTTTACATGGCAATTGCATCTTTGTAATATGACCATGGGATAATACAGGTATTGGAGAATGAATATGCATACAACCAAAAAGATAATTTATTTTTTCCTGGCCGTCGCTTTGCTTTCACTGAACGCCTGCAAGGCAAATGTTTCACGCAATGGGGATGGCTCAGCAACCGTGGAGACGACCATCTCTCAAGAGGAACTTCAGGAAGTCATCACCTCTTCCATTGCCGATCCGCTCGTGACGAGTGTGACGGCCAGTTTGCAATCCGGGTATGTACTGGTTTCGGCAGATCGCAAACGATTGAACGACGCCACTAAAACGGATACGCTCAGCTTCCGCCTGGATCTGAGCGTGAGCAACGGTCAGTTGATCGCCTCGGTGTCCAACGCCCAGCTTGATGGCGTCACGATCGAACAAAACCGGGTGGATAATTGGAATCAAACCATTGCCAATCGGTTATCCAGGGTCGGGCAGAAAAACAATAAGGCCACCTTGGAATCTGTGTCGGTGACGCCGGACATGGTAAGCATGATCTGGGTTGTTACAAAATAAATTTCCAACTGCTATCAACAAGCCATGATGTTCTATCATGGCTTGTTTTCATCTATACCTGTTGAGC
>DAOQPR010000155.1:4952-6980 GCA_035333265.1 Anaerolineales bacterium | reverse complement strand
AAGAAGCATTGGCAAATTCCGGGCTGGAGATCACTGAGGCAAATGCCGGACGGGTGGGTGTGATCATTTCTTCGGCAATTGGCGGTTTGCATTCCTTGCAGGAAGCCACGCTCACGAATTATAAGGAAGGTCCAAGAAAAGTGAGCCCATTCCTGATTCCCATGTTGATGGCGAATGGCGGCGCAGGAATGGCGGCAATTGAGTTTGGAATTAAAGGCCCATGTTTTTCGGTGGCATCCGCTTGCGCATCTGGTGCAGATGGAATTGGTACAGCTTTAATGATGTTGCACACCGGGATGATTGATGCAGCCCTTGCAGGGGCCGCAGAAACGACGATTACATCGACTGGCGTGGCGGCTTTTGACCGGGTGGGCGCCATGTCCCGCCGAAATAGCGATTATTCGATGACCCCCCAGCCTTTTGATAAGAACCGAGATGGGTTGGTCATGGGGGAAGGCGCGGCCGTATTGGTTCTGGAACGCGAGTCAAGTGCGAAGGCGCGTGGAGCGACGATCTATGCCGAATTGGCCGGGTATGGGGCCACTGCAGACGCTTTCCATGTGACAGCCCCGCATGAGAGAGGGGAAGGTGGCGCAGCGGCCATCCGAATGGCCCTATCTTCCGCAAAAGCTAATGATGATGAAGTTGGCTATATTAACGCACATGGGACGGCGACCCCGTTAAATGACCAGGCTGAGACACGAGCCATCAAAGCGGCGTTTGGTGAAAGAGCATATACCATTCCTATCTCTTCCACCAAATCGATGACAGGCCATATGATGGGCGCGACAGGCGCATTAGAGGTGATTTTCTGTGTGAATGCCATCCGTGAAGGGATTTTGCCGCCAACCATTCATTATGAAACCCCGGATCCCGAGTGTGACCTGGACTATATTCCCAATAAGGCTCGTGAAGCTAAGATCACGCTGGCATTGAGCAATGCATTTGGTTTTGGCGGGCATAATGCAGTGTTGGCCATTCGGAAATATTCCTAAAAAATGCTTGTGATTTGGCTGTATCCATGCTATAATCCGCCCTCGCGTATATAGGAACCCTAATCAAAAAGTAAGGAAGAACGGAAATGGCAGACCTGATGAAAGCCGTTGAGGCTAAAGCAAACGAGAAAATCCCGCAGTTGAACGCTGGCGATACCGTAAGCGTGCATGTGAAAATTAAGGAAGGTGACCGCGAGCGTATCCAGGAATTCAAAGGCCTGGTCATTCGCTTGCGCAACAGCGGAAACAATGCTGCCGTCACTGTCCGCCGTATGGCGTCCAATGGCATCGGTGTTGAGCGCACATTCCTGCTTCACTCACCCCGCATCGACAAGATCGTGGTTGAACGCCATGGCAAGGTTCGCCGCGCCCAGCTTTACTACATGCGCGAACGCACCGGCAAGAGCGCACGCATCAAGGAAAAGTTTTCCTAGGATTTTCAGCCCGTAGCCCTGATGAATAAAACCATCAGGGCTTTTTTTATTTAATGATGCACCCTTGTTTTACATCTGACACAACCTGTCATTGCGAGTATTATTTAGCTCATTTGCTGTGGTATGCTTAAATGCAATAAAATTTTGGAGGTTTGGATGGCAAAACCCTTAATTGGAATAACGACGTTCAATGGAAAGAATGATTATGGGCGAATGGTCTCGGCTGTACAACATACTTATATTCGGGCAGTATCGCAGGGTGGCGGCATTCCTATTCTGATCCCTGCTATTCTGAGTGAAGAAGATCGCCTTGATTTATATGGCCGTTTGCAAGGGGTTTTATTCTCAGGCGGCGGCGATATGCATATCAAATATTTCAATGGGGTCGATCATCCAGCAATTTCAGATGTGGATGAAGATCGGGATGTGACCGAACTTTCCCTGCTGAAACAGTCCGTGGAAGATGGAAAGCCTTTCCTGGCGATCTGCCGCGGAGTGCAGGTGATGAATGTGGCCTTAGGCGGCACGCTATATACCCATATTCCAGATCAATTCAACACAACGCTGGAACACAGCCAGGATGAATTTACAACCCTGGC
>DAOQPR010000155.1:0-4852 GCA_035333265.1 Anaerolineales bacterium | reverse complement strand
CAGATCAATTCAACACAACGCTGGAACACAGCCAGGATGAATTTACAACCCTGGCGCATCCTGTCAATATCGATGAAGAATCCCGTCTGGCAGAGATCTTTGGCGAGACTTTGTTGAACGTTAATAGCCTTCACCATCAGGCATTGAAAGACGTCGCTTCACCCCTAAAGGTGGTTGGTTATGCTCCAGATGGCTTGATCGAGGCTGTGGAATTATCGGATCATCCTTATGGCATGGGCGTCCAATGGCATCCCGAGTGGCTGACCGATCAGCCTGTAATGCAGAGGCTATTCAAGTCCTTCGTGGACGCTTCAAAGAATGGAAAATGAATCTTCGGCAACGGTTGCGTAACTTAAGATGTGGTAAAGAAACCAGCGGTAGTATCTGAGGAGACTCCTGATGACATTTTCAACCTACGGTGACTTGAATCAGAAAATGATCGAACATTTTCAGAAAGGCGAATTTCAGCAGGCACGCGACCTGATCGAAACTGAAGGCGTAAATTTCCCGGCGAATCGTCCCATGGTGGATTATTGGAAAATGTGCTCGGCAGCCCGCTTGGGTGATACCGCCAGAGTTTTTGAGGTTGCGCACAACCTCCATACTGATAACATTTGGTATGGGGAAATGTTGTGGCGACTTACCCCTTCATTCAAGAATTTACAGGGAGACTCGCAATTCGAGAAACTGGTGGCTGAGTCTCAGCGATTGAAAGAGCAAGATGAGCCCAATTCTGAGCCGGTAATTCTGCAACTTGCCCCTGAGCAGATCTCTGACCAGGCTCCCTTGATGATTGCCCTGCATGGGAATCAGACCTCGGCAGGCGGAACGCTACCTTTTTGGCGTGGAGCTGTCAACGCAGGCGTCTTCTTAGTGGTTCCCCAATCCACCCAGCCGATCTTCAAGGGTGCATATATCTGGGATGAGCTGGAAACGTCTTTTGGACAGATACGGGCAGTGTATGAATCTTTCAAAGGAAAGCAGCCACATCGCTTGATTCTTGCCGGGCATTCCATGGGCGGTTTGGTTGCCATTCAAATGGCATTGACAGGAGAATTACCGGTCTATGGTTTGATCGTCACTGGGCCTGCCTTGCCATTCGAAGATGCGCCGGAAGAACTGGAAAAGGCGCTCTCTTCGGCAAAAGAACGCGGCCTGCGCACTTATTTCATCGTGGGCGAAAAAGATACGGACATTGACCAGGATGCGATTCGCGCTCTTGTGGAAAAGATGAAATCGGCAGGCATCTCTTGTGAATTAGAAATCGTCCCAGGCGTGACGCATGATTACGATCCAGAATATGATGCCGCATTGCAGCGAGCTTTGCAGTTCATAATTCATGGCGCATGATGAAACAGTCGATTGGTATTTTTGATTCAGGTGTGGGCGGTTTATCTGTCTTGAGAGAAATTCTGGCGTTGATGCCAAACGAAGACATTATCTACTTCGGTGACCAGGGGCATGTTCCTTATGGCCCACGCCCAATGAAGCAGATACAGGATTTTTCTGAGGGGATTACGCGATTTTTGCTTGCACATCATGCCAAGATCATCATTGTTGCCTGTAACACAGCTTCGGCCGCCGCGTTAAAATATTTGCGTGAAGTTTTTCCCGATGTGCAATTTGTCGGCATGGAACCAGCGATCAAACCGGCAGCGGAGAAAACACAAACAGGTAAGGTCGGTGTGTTGGCAACCCCGGCTACATTTCAGGGCGCATTATATGCCTCGGTGGTGGAGCGATTTGCGAACGGGGTGGAGTTATATCAAAATACGTGCAATGGGCTGGTTCAACAAATTGAGATGGGGAACTTGAATGGCACAGAAACGCGCAGAATTTTGGAGAATGCGCTTTACCCCATGCTCGAAAAGAATATTGATACGGTGGTGTTGGGTTGTACACACTATCCCTTTGCGATTCCTTTGATTGAAGAGATCGTGGGGAAAAATGTCCGGGTGATCGACCCAGCCCCCGCAGTGGCGAAACAGGCTAAACGTTTGTTGGAGGCGAGCGGGACGTTAAATCAAAACGGAGGGGAAATTCGCTACGTTACATCAGGCGACGCTGGGGCTGTCCGATCAGTCTTGAATTTATTGTTGGACCTGGATGGTAATGTTGAAACAGTTAAGTGGAAGAATGATCGAGAGATTCTGTGATGATCGCACCCATGCGCTGCATATCGGCGAAGAGTTGCACAGGATCTGCAATGTGACCCAGCATGTGTACGCCGCTCTTTTTCGCAGAGCCATCGAGATATTGTCGTAGATAAGCAACAACGGGGATAGCAGTAAGTTCATATCCATCGGGGTGTGCGACTCGCACGCGAACCTGCGCTTGTTTGCCTGCCAACTGACCTTTCGCTTCCGCTGTCAGTGCGACAAGATAAGGAGGTTTAGACTTCCCCATGGCCCACCACATTAATTTCCCCAATGGGCGCAGCCCTCGTTTGGGGGCAATTTTCAAGCCAAGGAACACCAGCGGGGTAATGACCATATCCGCCAGGGGATTCGCACCTGAAATGTAAAACCCGGTTTGTTGTAGATGAGGAAACATGTTGGGGATGTCGCGCAGTTCTTCAAAGAACATTGAATAGCAGGTCCGTTTCCCAATGTCACTGCCAAAATAAAATTCACGCATATCCCAGGAAGAGGGTTTTGTCCATGCGCCGTTCTTGAAGATCTGAGCCTGATAATCGAGGAAGGCTTCCGTGAGCTCATCCACGGCTTCAGAGTAGGGAATATCTTTCATATTCAGGTAACCGGCTGTGAGCGCAGATTCGAGCGTGTCCAACTTTGTGGCGGAGTATCGAATGAGGGCTGCGATCAATCCGGGATGATAGCCTGCTTCAGTGACAAAGCACAAGTGAGCATGTTTGATCTCGGCTTCTGATCTTCGCAAGGCGTCCAATTTTTTGGATGAAAATTGGACATCCAGATAATCCACCCGTTCATCAAGACAGGAGCGGACGACATTTTCGGCATGATGGGTGACAGGAGCAGCCACCAGACACATATTTACCCCTTGAAGCGCTCCGGTCAGGCTGTTGTAATTTGTAGCATCAACCTGTCGGGTGGTCACACGCTCGTTGTTCAATTCTTCCGCAAATGCATTTGCTTTTTCCATATTGCGGCCAGAGATGATGATCTTTGCATCAGTTTGGGCAAGCAGGTGTTTGGCAAGGAACTTGCCGGTATATCCATACCCGCCTAAAATCATAATAGTTGGCATATTGTTTTCTCTTGTTAATGGAATGCCGAATGTGGAACGTTTGAGATCGCTGGTTTGTGAACAAGGAGCGGATGAGATGGAAGATCAAAACGATCTTATTTTAGTATAGCCCCATGTTTAAGCATGTCAACAGGAGATGTTTCTTAATCTGCCGGGAAGATATTCAGGTCTTCAGAGGTGATAAATGTCCGTTCCAGTGCTTTAAAACTCAGTTGGGCCGGGTCTAGTTTATATTTTCCTGCGGCGCGCTCGAAGATGGCATGGTAGCCAGCCTTGACCATGACATCCCAGTTCAACGCAAGGCTGGTCGCGACCTTACGCAATGTGGTTATATCTTCGCCCTCAATTTCAACAAATTCACCATAGGGGAGTTCATCGAGCATAATGTGTACCCCCTCCAGTTCGTAGGTGGTGCGAAATTTCTCGTAAAACAGGACCGGCTTGAACCCAAGCGCTTCAAGAAATTGCCCTGCCTGATCGAAATCTCCAACCGTGAACTCTATTTCCCTGCGGCGCAGTACGCCGCCGGTTACTTCCTCACTTGGACCTTTGTAGGTGAATTTGGCCTCATTGTCTTTGCGTAAACGCAGCACCTTGAATTCCCGGCGCAGGTCACTGCCAGCATTGTCGTAACGCAAATTGATCTCATGAACGCGGGGTTGAATCAATTGCGCCTTCAACTTGTGAAGGCGCAATTCGACCTGCTTTAAGTCACGCACAAAAAACTTTACTTCGGTTTCGTGTCCGTTCATGCTTAGTGTAAATTGAGCAAAAGTTGTTTTTGCTCAACGCTTTCACCCGCCTTCACCTTGATATGGCTGATCACACCATCGCGGGGGGATTTCAATTCATTTTGCATCTTCATTGATTCAAGGATCAAAAGAACCTGACCTTTTTTGACCTCCTGACCTTCGCTGACGGGAATAGCGACGACCAAACCTGGCATGGGGGCCTTGAGATGGAACTCGCCTCCTTCTGCCACGCCGCCGCCTGCTGCCGCCTTGAGACGTTTTTCCCTTTCATCCTCAACCTTTACCTGGTATTGACGTCCGCGCAAGAGAACCTGCCAGCTGTCATCTCCGGGATAGACATAGGACTCAAAGGACTTGCCATCCAGAATCAGGGAAAAAACAGGCTGTCCACTAACCGACTCAAAGTTGACCGGAATCAGCCGCTCACCGATCCGTACATGATGGTCATCCACGATCTCAATCTCATAATCCTTGCCGTCCACAGTTGTTACGTATCTCATACGTATTCCTCATCCAATCGTCGATCCAAAATTGTCAATCGTCACTTGCTATCGGTGCATTCGTTCCCAGCGGCCCACCCATTTCCAATTGCTGGTGTCGCGTTCATTACGCCGAACGATCTGGGCTGAACGTTCCGTTTCCTGGTGTGCCACCAATGTGGCAAGAATTGCTGCGATCTCCGCCTGGGCTTCATCCAATTCCGAAGCGCTTTCCATCGAGAAGCGTTCTTCCACAAAACGCGTGTCGAACTGGCCGCCCATGAAGCGGTGCGAATCCATTAATGTTTGATGGAAGGGTATGTTCGTGCTGACGCCAACAATACGATATTCTTCCAGGGCGCGGCGCATGCGCAGGATGGCCTGGGCGCGGGT
>DAOQPR010000154.1:0-6981 GCA_035333265.1 Anaerolineales bacterium | reverse complement strand
GAGGCGGCGGCGAAGCCGAATCCAATGCCTTGAATGAGGTAAAGCCACATGAGCTATTCCCCAAGCAGATATTGATCAAAAAAAGCCGCAACACGAGCTTCGTACTCTTCTGCACGCTCGGTATCAAAATCCACGTGACCAAGTTCAGGGTCAAACCACAATTCCTTCGGCTCTTTAGCCGCGTCGTAAAGAATTTGCCCGCTCTGTGGTGAGATGGTGGTATCAACCCCACCCTGCATGAGAAAGACCGGGCGCGGGCTGATCTGTGGGATCCATTTTGTGGTATCGATCTCTTCCATCTTGATGCCTGTATCGGTCTCAGCCCAAAAGATGATGAGCGGCACGAAAGGAAATTCAGGCAGGCCTGTGAAATGCTTGATGCTGGTAGATACCGTATCCTGCATGGATGAGAATGCACTGTTGGCAACAACAGCCTTGATGTTTGGGTTTTGAGCGGCATATTCAATGGAAAGCATCCCGCCGTAGGAATTCCCGATCATCCCTATTTTGCCGGGATCCACGTCATCACGCGTCAACAGATATTGATACCAGGCTTCCAAATCGGCCATTTCGTAATAACCCAGGGTGATCAGGTCGCCTTCACTTTGGTCATGAGCTCGCACAGTGGTCAATAACACGCCGTAGCCATGCCGATGCATCATCTCGGCTTCATTGAGCAATTCGTCCCGTTCCGATTTGTAGCCATGCTGCATGATGATGACCGCACCATTTTCAGATGGAATGAACCAACCGACCAGTTTCATGCCGTCCGGGTTGACGACGGTCACATCTTCAAATTCGAGATCATAATCAGCCGGTGTTTCTTCGAGTGGATCTCGTGATGCTAAGGGAGAGTGCAGCAGGTTATATGCTTCCTGACGTGTCTTCCAGAGCAAACCGCCAATGGCAAAGATGAGGATTCCAATGGCAACCCAAAGCGTGATCTTTCCGATTCGTTTCATACGTTAATTCCTCTGGCAGAGAGATTTTATTGTATACGTTTACAGGAGGGTTGGCCCTCCTGTAAACGTATGGCTGAAAATTCCAAGCTATTTCCCCAATGCTTGTTTCACCGCTTCATAAACATCTACTACACCAAAGCCGTAGGCATTGCTGGGTGTATCGCCGGTGAAACAGCCCAATGAAGTATTGCCGGTGTAAGGTTGAGCGGTATCAATGATGAGTTGCTCCGTTGCGTCGATGTCGCCGATCAATTCCGGCTGGGCCGACCAGATCAATGCCACCACACCCACCAAATGCGGACCCGCCATGGATGTGCCACTGTTCGACCCATAGGTCCCCTCAGGCAGGGAAGAGAGAATATCCACACCCGGGGCGACAATATCCGGTTTGATTCTGCCGGAGCCGTCCACGACCACGGGGCCGCGGCTGCTGAAATCGGCCATGTTGCCAAATTGATCGATTGCACCGACTGAGAAGACCGAGTCATATAGTGAGAGCGGAGATTCCACCGTCTCACAATTTGGGCCATCGTTGCCCGTGGATACAACCACGAAGATGCCAGCATAGCGCAAATTATCCGCCGCGAATAATAAGGCGTTCGGGTCACAGCCTTCCAGGTCGGGGCAGCCCCAGGAGTTATTTAACACATACGCAGCCTGGGTCGGGTCGCCCTCCAAAAAGGGATCGCCGCCGATGGGAAATGGCGCAAGCATGAATTGCATACAATCGAGATACAAAGCCGGGTTTGCCAGGTTACGGTCGAGGTTCACACAACCGATCCATTGCGCTTTGGGAGCAACACCGATTCCATCATGACCCAGAATCGTCCCCATGGTATGTGTGCCGTGGCCGCCCTCATCATTCGGCGAGGAGGTTCCATCCCATGGGTCGAACCAGTTGTAATCGTTGCCCGTGTTGTATCCGCGATATTGTTCGGCAATCGCAGGATGATTCCCATCCACCCCGGAATCAGACTGGCCGACCACGATGCCTTCACCTTGCACGCCAAATTCCTCCCACACTTTATCTGCACCGATCATGGCGATGTTCCATTGCACACCGCCATCGCCTGCAAAAGAAATTCCCGGCGCAGGAGAATCTTCGGGTGCAGCACGCAGGCGCGGGCTGGGGATGACGCGGTCAACTTCGGGGCGGGTCATCAAAAAGAGTCGGATGAGAGTCCCGCCGCGCACTTCCATCGCATTTTGCAAATAATAGGGAGTGTACGTTACACCAAAGGTATCAAAGATTTTGCGCAGTTCAGCCTGGGAGTCATTCGCAAGAGATGTCAAACGCTCATAGGCTTCAGTCAATCGCGCGTCACGGTCTTGGATGTCAGGAAGGTCTGAAAGGTCAGCCTGATCTTTCATGATGACAAACAAGCGGTCGCCATAATTACCGGGATGACCAAAGAGGAAAAAGCTCGCAATCAGGGACATCCACACAATACCTGTACCTGCCCAGCCGATTCCGCGCATCGTTCTGGACCTTGAGCCTGCTCCCACAACCTGACGTAGGATCAACCCGACGACGCTCACTCCCCAACCAATTAGCAATGCAAACCCAACGGCCTTGAATGCCAGACTGCCAATATCGCCAAGCACAACTGTAAGTTCGCTGGGGTCAAAGAATGCCAGCCCCGCAAAAACCAGAAAGCCCGTTGCCGCAGATGCCGCAAAACGTGAGGGCAGCACAGAAGCAACGGCAAACGAGAACGCCGGGATGAGCGCCACCAGGATCAATTGCGCGCCATCATACCCAAATGCGGAAGCCATCAAAGCCAGCACGCCGCCTGCGCCCACGCCATTGAGCAAAACATTCCCCGCGTCCGACATTAACACAGCGGCAAGCAAACCAAAGGCCAGCCCTGCAAATAAACTCAGAAAGGCATCGCCTGGAGAACCGAACGAACCATAAATTGCCAAAGGGAAGATGCCCAATGCTGCGATCAACAAGCCGAACGGCAGAGAACTGGCGTCCCAAATCAATTCATTTCTGCGAACGCGCATCACGATCAAGGCCGCGATCAAGGCCAGCATAAATTGCATGATCGAACCGAGTTGATCATTGTTCGGGCCAAGCACACGCAGCAACAACGCCGGAAAACCCATCAACGCCGCGATAAACAAGCCAAGGTACCAGCCTTTGAAGCGGTCATCCTTTGTGAAATGCCAAAGCAGCCCCAGCATAAGGCTCATCACAAATGCCTGGCCTGCCAACCCAATGGGCCCCGCCCAGGCAACATTTCTCAAACTCAGCGAGATGATCGCACTCTGTTCGGTTGACCAAAGAATGAAATGATAGATCAACAAACAGAACGGCATTGGCAGGAGAACCAGCAAAAACAATGCCAGTGCGCCATTGCTTTGATTCTTCGCCTCTACAACTACCGGAACACTTTCAATCTGCTCATCCATGGAAACACTCCTTCCCAATCTACAGTCTACGAATTTACCAACCTATTCCACCCCGCCTTCGATGCCCGCCTGCACCACTTCCTCTTCCTTATGCGGCTGGACATTGAAGACCTTGAAACCCCATTGTACTGACGGGCCGATCAACAAAGCATAAATCACTGTGCCAATACCAACAGGCCCGCCTAACAACCAGCCAATCAATACCACCGTGATCTCAATGATCGCCCGCGAAACACGAATACTGACACCCGTGGTGCGTTTGATCGCAAGCATCAAACTATCGCGCGGACCTGCACCGGCATCCACCCCAATGTAGATGGCGCTGCCAAGTCCCATCAACACAATGGCTGCCAATAACATGGCGAATTGCAGCCAAATATTTCCATCCACATCTGGGATGAATAAATTAAACAGGTCGATCCATGGGCCGATGGAAAGAATATTGCCCAGCGTGCCCCACCCCATTTTTTCGCGCATCGCCACTGCACAGATGAGAACAATGAAACCCATAATGATGGTCATTGTCCCCACTGTGATGCCAATTTTATAGGCCAGCGCCGCTTCCAACACAACCCATGCACTTGTGCCAAGGTTGCCGCGAATCATCATCGAGATCGCCAGCCCGAACAACGCAAAACCAATTTGAATAACAACAAAATCTCTTGGAAATGTTTTCCAACGTACAGGTTTAATCATGATGCTCCTTTGAATGCAACATGATACCATGCCGGGCTGTGATACACTCGCGGCATGAAACTCACCCTCAAACCCGGACGTGAAAAGAGCCTGCTGCGACGACATCCCTGGGTCTTTGCCAGCGCCCTGCAAACACCGAATATAAACCCCGCCTCCGGCTCGACCGTCGACCTGCTTGCCCCCAATGGGCAGTTTCTCGCCCGGGCTTCTTTCTCCCCTCATTCGCAAATCCGAGCCAGGGTTTGGACGTTCGAGGATGAGGAAGTGAACGAGGAGTTTTTCAGAAAGCGAATCAAGGCAGCCATTGAGTTACGTGGAAAGTTGAACCCATCGGCAAGCTCAGGGCGAGGCGTGGAGAGTGATTCGAATGCGTACCGCTTGATCCACAGCGAATCAGACGGTCTGCCCGGCTTCGTTGTCGACCGATATGAAGATGTGCTTGTTTTACAATCCACCACCGCAGGCTCAGATTTTTGGAAGGGAACCGTTGCGGATATTTTGATGGAAGAGACGGACACCCATGCCATCTACGAACGCTCCGATGCCGACGTGCGCGAGTTGGAGGGATTGAAACCCATTACCGGAATTCTACGCGGTACCTTATCCACTTTCCACTTTCCAATCACTGAACACAACCTCAAATTCAACGTAGACATCGCACACGGTCACAAAACCGGTTTCTACCTTGACCAGCGCGAAAACCGCCGCCGCGTGGGAGAGCTTTGCAATAACCGTGATGTGTTAAATTGTTTCTGCTACACCGGCGGATTTTCCATCCATGCGCTGGCAAATGGGGCGAAGTCTGTTGTTTCTGTAGACTCATCGGCGGATGCCCTTGCTTTGCTCGAAGAAAATATTGCGCTCAACAACCTGCCTGCCGATCGTCACACTTCAATGGAAGGCGATGTTTTCCAACTACTGAGAAAATTCCGTGATGAAGCCCGTTCCTTTGACCTGATCATCCTCGACCCGCCCAAGTTTGCCCCGACTGCCGCTCATGCCGAAAAGGCATCGCGCGCTTATAAAGATATCAATCTGCTGGCATTCAAACTGTTACGGGAAGGCGGAGTCCTGGTCACGTTCTCATGCTCCGGCGGGGTGGATGAGGCGTTGTTCCAAAAGATCGTTGCTTCCGCCGCCCTGGATGCAGGCGTCGATGCATCCATTATCGAACATCTATCACAAGGGGTGGATCATCCGGTAGGTTTACATTTCCCCGAGGGCGCTTATCTGAAAGGGCTTGTGTGCATAAAGCCTAGGATTCGCTAAAAACCACAGTGTGATTTCGCCCTCTTTGTTTACTTTGATACAAGGCTTTGTCAGCCCGGCTGATAATGTCCTCAATGGAATGATCATCGGGATTATGCTGCATTTCTGCCACGCCAATGCTTATGGTGATGTTCACAGATGCCCCGCCAGCCAGGATCTTTCTTTGTGAAATGCTTAAGCGAATCCGCTCGGCGATGTTAAAAGCCTGTTCAGCATTCGTTTGTGGCAACAGGACGATGAATTCATCACCGCCCGATCGGGCAAAAACATCCACTTCCCGCATTTGAAAAGAGACCGTCTTTGAAATCTGAGAGAGGATCTCATCCCCAAAGGCATGACCAAAGGTATCATTCGCCTTCTTAAAATCATCCACATCGAATAGGATGACCGTAAGGGACTGCTGATAACGAGTTGCTATCTGGAATTCACGAATGGCCAGTTCAAAGAAATGACGACGATTATATAACCCGGTAAGGCTATCGGTACGAGCCAGTACCTGCTCCTGTGAAAACATTAACTGAAGCTCGCGGTGGGCCAATTCAAGGGATCGATTGGCCAGACGCAGTTCATCCTCGGCCAGTTTGCGCGAGGTAATATCGTCGCATGTAACCAGAATGATCAACTGTCCAAGACTATTATGAACAGCACAGGCCGCCTCACGGATCCACATGACCTTTCCGTTTTTGTGCAGTTTGCGCGCTTCAATTTGTATGGTATGTTCCGGATTCTTCAAACAGGTTTCAATCTGCTCGCGGACATGCTCCCTATCTTCAGGGTGAAAGATGTCTACAATAGGCTTTCCCACAAGTTCATCGATAGCAAACCCTAATTGGCTGACACCAAATTTATTAACTGACATAACCCGTCCATTTTCATCTGCAGTGAAATACATGGATGGATTATCCTCGTAAAGGATACGATACATCTCTTCACTGGCACGTAGAGCGTTTTCAGCCTGCTGTCTGAAGATGGCAAAGGCAACATGCCTGGCAATAGTTTGAGCAAGTTGGATTTCCTCTTCATTGAATACATGCAGGGTATTGAAGTAAACCATGAATTTGCCAAATAACTTCCCCTGATGCACGAGCGGAATGAAACCCAGCGAGCCGATCCCTTCGAATTCAAATGCTGTTCTGAGGTGAGTTAGGTCTGTGTCAGCATAGACATCTGGCACAAGCACCGGCTGTGGGTCGGGCGCATCCTGTTTCCAGGGAGAATGACCTTCGGCAATTTTTCGATATGCCTCCGACAATCCTCGCCAGGATTTGAAGCGTATGACTCCATCCGGGTCAAATAGGAGTATAGCCGCACGATCTGTGGAAAGTGTTTCCTGTAAGCTGTCCAGGGCAGCCTCAAAAACCTCCTCCAGTGTTGCCGTCTGTCCCAGCGTAGCAGTCATCTGATATAGGCTTTGCAACTTCATAAACTGTTGTTGAAGAGCTTGTTCGGCTTGTTTCTTCTCCGTAATATCATGTGACAGGCTTCCCAACCGCCAGCCTTTTTCAGTACGGATCGAAAATTTTCGGACTTGAATAAAACGAGGTTCGCCGTCTGCGCGTTCTATGGGGATTTCCACACTCGGATGAGCAAAAGGATCCTGGCCGCTCCTTAACCAATTTTGAATCCCATTCTTAAT
>DAOQPR010000153.1:0-7093 GCA_035333265.1 Anaerolineales bacterium | reverse complement strand
CGCCTGCCCGGAGAAGCCAGTAAAAAGGGCGATCTCCTCCGCCTGAAAAACGCGAAGCTTATTTACTGAAGCAATGATCAAGGCGCCGATTGCCCGTTCCGAGATCATGAGTGGAACATACACAATGGAGCGCAACCCACGCGATTCAACAACCACTTTTTCGGCGCCAGAAAGTTCCTGAGCGGTTGCATCCGGAAGGATGATCGCTGAGCCGCTGGTAATTGCTGCTTGAATATGGGGATGGTCCGTCACCCTTGCACGTCGTAACTCATCTGGAAATTCAGACGGCAGGGGCGGCGTGGTCACTTCCAGAAACAGTTCGCCATCCTTCAATGTGTAAATGGCACCACTATCCAATTTCAACAGATCAGTTGCATTTTCAACGATCTTTTGGAGAATGGGTTTCATCTCCATTGACGCGGACATTGCCTGACTGATCTCCAACAGGGAACGAAGCCGTTTTTGGCTCTCGCGGACAGATTGTTCAGCCTGTTTGCGTTCAGTGATGTTCTGCACAGCGCCATACACAGCCTTCAATCGATTCTCTTTTTCATCCCAGAGCGGCCGTGCAAAGACGCGCAGATACACCTCCCGCCCGTCTTTGTGGAAAATCCGCACTTCGCTGACGGCTTTTCGATTTGCAAGAAGTTCTCTTCTGGCTTCATCGTCCACAAGCCGGTCATCGGGATGCAGCCTCGCCCGCCAGCCGCCGCATGCCACGAATTCATCGAATGTGTAACCGGTTATGGTTTCGAAGGCACCAGAAACCCAGTCCATTACATAGTCGCCATTTCCCGCCGCACCAGCGGAGAAGGCATAATCGGTCACTGTATCTGAAATGATGCGATAACGTTCCTCACTTTTTTGCAGGTTACTTTCCAGTCGTCTGCTTTCGGTAACATCGCGCCAGATACAGTAATAAACAGGCTTTCCCAGGATATTCACCAACATGGCGGTGACATGAACATGACGGATCTCACCCTGTTTGGTCCGCTGCAACGTTTCGAAATCTGACCTGCCGTTTTGAATCACCTCTTCAATATGAGCACGGGTCTCTTCAGCCGTCTCCTGTACTTCCACATCAAATATATGAAGTTTCGCGAACTCTTCCCGTGTATACCCGAGTTGCTTATGTGCCATGGCGTTGAATTCCAAAAAGCCCGCCGTTTGTGTATCGATCACCAATACACCATCAGGGGCTTCTTCAAAGAGGATACGCCGGCGGACAGCTTCCACTTCAAGTTCTTGTTCCAATTGTTTTCGTTGTGTGATCTCAACCCCCATGCATTGGATCTCGAACGGCTGGTCATTTTCATCGGTAAGACAGATAAATTCCCACAATGTGGTGCGCACGCCGCCCTCTCGCGCGGGTTTATCGACCTCTACCGAATAGACCCTGCCAGGCTGGGAGATGCAGTTCGCCACAACTTCTTCCACCCGCTTGTGGTGATATGCGCAGACCGAATTTAGAACGTATTGGTTATGGATCCCTTCCGGCTCATAGAACCACCCAAATTCCTTCTCAAACTGCGCATTGTGATAGGTGTATCTCCCTTCCAAATTGACGCGGATCACAAAATGGGATTGCGAATTCAATAGCGACTTTAATTTCTTTTCACTGGCAACAAGTGCCTGCTCAGCCTTTTTGCGGGAGGTAATGTCCACACCGGTCGTAAGGATACTCAACACACCGCCAAGCTCAATCAGGTCAAACGATAACAACATGGTGCGCGAGTCGCGAGTTTTGGTCCAGAAATCCAGTTCAACACTGTATATCTTCCCATTCTCACGCAATTCTTCAATCATCCATTTTTGCTTTAAAGGATCCTGCCACAAATCCAGCTCACGCATTGCACGGCCAACAAGTTCATGGCGTTCAAAACCCGTCTGCTGGCAGAAAGATTCATTTACATCCAAAACCACGCCGTCTTCAAACCGGATAATGAGTTGAACAGCCGGATTGGCATGAAACATGCGTGAAAATCGTTGTTCATTCTCCCGCAAGGCTGCTTCGATGTTCTTTCTGGTTGAAATATCCCTGTGCGTGCCGATCACCCGCAGCGGCTTTTTATCTGCTGACCAAACCATTACCTTGCCGCTGTCAAGAATCCATTTATAAGCTCCATCCTTGCAGCGTATTCTATGCTCACTGACGTAAACCGGCGTAATCCCGGAGAAATGCCTGTTCACTTCCTCCATGACTTTAGGCAAATCGTCCGGGTGAACACGTCGAGACCATTCATCCAGGGTGTTGCCGATCTCATTCTCTTCATATCCCAGTATAGATTTCCAGTGTTTTGAATAGTACACCTTATTGGTCTGCGGATCCCAATCCCATACACCTTCATCAGCGCCCTCTAATGCAAACTGCCAGCGTTCTTCTGCCTGCAACCTCTCCGTCACATCATTCATAACGGTTAACAATAACTTTCGTTCATCCATATTAATAAATTCAGCCGAAAAAATTCCATGTCGAACTTCCCCCGACTTCGTACGCACAAGCACATGCTCGTTTCGCAAAAAACCTTGCTCGCGCGCCCGTAAGAGCAAGTCCTGTCTTTGCACGCTGTCAAAAAAAAGGTTTAGTTCGGTGGCAGTTTTGCCAATGACTTCATCGCGTGTAAAGCCCAAACTGTTAATAAAGGCATCATTGACCTCAACATAACGGCCTGTGATCTGATCGGTCAATGCCATTTGAGAAGGGCTTGCACGAAATATGGTTGCAAAAACCTGGTCGCTGTTATCGATCTTTTTTAATCTATCCTCAAGTTCTAAAACCTTTTTTTTGGTATCCTCCAACTCGATCTGTAGTTCTATTTTGGTCTTATTCTTGGGCATAGTCACCTCATATCGCACGAGCTATTATGAAACTATTATCGTTCTTTTCGGAAATCATTTCAAATAAAATAGCTCCTAAAAATTCATGATATTCTTCGTCCACAAACGGGAATTTGACAAAGATCATCCCTTTCTTTTAGGTTATGGTTTAACCTTCCATATTATCGTTTATACAAACAATCATGAAAATGGGGGAATACCCTACTATTTTCTTTGTCAAAGGGTAAAACGAATATTTTCTAAAACCTATTCCGGACAACTGGCTACTACGCATGCAACAGGTCTTGCATCAACGCTGCCAGTTGCTTAAGCTTTACCGGCTTGCTGAGATACTCGCTGGCTCCGGCTTCAAGGCAGCGCTCCCGGTCGCCGGGCATGGCCAGGGCTGTTAGAGCAATGATCGGCACAGTCGCGAAGCGCGGGTCGGCTCGCAGGCGGCGGGTGGCTTCCAATCCATCCATCCCCGGCATTTGCATATCCATGAGGATCAGGTCTGGCAGGATCGTTTTCGCCAATTCGAGGGCCTCCATCCCGTCATGTGCGACCCTGATCTCATATCCCTTGCTTTCCAGGTAATCACTCAGCGTCAATACATTTAACATGTTGTCTTCGGCCAGCAGAATCAGATTTTGATTTGAAGTTGTTTGCTTTGCATCGGCCAATAATTGTTCCGGCGTTTTTTTTGCAGAAACGATTTTGGAAATTTCTTCAGCCTCCCTGGCGATGACCTCCTGCCCCCAAGGCAGGCTGATCGTAAACCGGCTGCCGTTCCCGATCTCGCTTTCAACCGATACACTGCCACCATGCAAATCGGTCAGTTTATTTACGAGAGCCAGGCCCAGCCCTGTGCCTTCGAATTGCCGGGTAAAGCTGGAGTCCACCTGCACAAATGGTTGAAAGAGATTTTTCATATCGGTTGACGCAATTCCAATGCCAGTATCCACTACTGAGAAATGAACCTGATCGTTATCCCTGTCTCCCGTGACCTTAAGAGAAACCTTGCCGCCTTCGGGTGTGAATTTGATGGCATTGGTAAGCAGGTTGATCAACATTTGTTTTAAGCGTCGTGGGTCGGCATATATTTTGACGAGAGATTCGTCTTTTTCATAATTAAGCAAAATGGATTTTTTAAAGGCCTGCTGCCGGATAAAAGACATGCTGGAGATGCAGAGCGGTTCCAGATCGATCACCATTGGATAGACATCAAACTTCCCAGAATCGATCTTGGATATATCAAGGATGTCATTGATCATATCCAGCAAATGCTGGCCGCTGGTCGCGATGGTTTGCAGGGATCGCTTTTGCTTCTCGTTCAATGTACCCTGTCGTTCCTCCTGCATGGCTTCTGAAAGCCCCAAAATGCTGTTAAGCGGAGTGCGCAATTCGTGGCTCATGATTGCCAGGAATTCATCCTTAACCCGCAGAGCACGGGCAAGCTCTTCATTGGAATGGGTAAGGTCAGCGGTACGTTCCTCTACCCGTTTGGCAAGTTGATTCTTTTCCTCTTCCAACAGTCTTTCGACACGCTTTCGTTCCAGGATCTCCTGTTGTGCGGTTTGTAAAAGGCTTGCATTTTCAAGCGCAACAGCCGCCTGGTTTGCCAGCGTGACCACCAGCCGTTCATCTGAATCTGAAAAAGCATTTGGCTGTTCGCTTTCAATACTGATGATGCCGATCACCTGTTCCCTTGAACGCATGGGAACATAGATGCCGGAATTCATGCCGCTAAACGTGTCTACATAATGAGGATCGCGACTTAGATCACCGCTTCGCACCACCTCCGATCGTTGGAGCGCCCAACCAGTCATTCCCTCACCGATTCGAGAAACTCGATTGAAGCTATCAGCAGCCTCAACATTTTCCACCATGTTATAAGCAAGGATCTTTAAGGTCTTGGTTTTGGGGTCGTACAGCCGGATGGCCGTATGATGCCAGTTCATTTTTTGTTCGAGCAGCTCGATCAGCTTAATGCCGATCTGTTCCATGCTTAGGATATGGTTGAGCGTTAACCCAGACTCATACAGAGTTTCCAGTTCTTTTAGTTGCTCAACCAGACTCTTTTCAGCACGTTTGCGTTCGGTAATATCTATCAATGTCCCAATATATTGAACAGGTATATCTTTATCATTTCGTACAGTATGCACAACGGTTGCAACATATCGTTCAGCGCCATATACAGGGTTTGTCCGGTATTCCTCAGAATGAGGTTCTTCGCCTTTAAGCATCTGGCCCAATTGTCTGGAGACCAATGAACGATCATCAGGGTGAACATGCTCCAGGTAGCTATCGAAATCCGGCACGTTTTCAGAAACCTCAAACCCCAGCAAGGCATACATTTGTTTCGACCACCAACCTCTCCCGGTTATGGGGTCAAATTCCCAACTTCCAAAGTTTGCAACTTTTTCAGCAGTCTCCAATCCAATTCTCAGTTTTTCTTCCCTGCGCAGGTCAAGATAAAGTCGGTTGTTTTGGATCAAAATTCCAATCTGACTCGCCACCGCCTCCATAAGATCGACATCTGCTTGAATAAAATCCCTCTGATCTGGACGGTTGATGGCTGTGATGGTGCCAAGAAGCTGGTCATGATACAAAATTGGAATGACCATGATCGCACCACAATTGGTCGCTTTGCGGCGTTCCTGAACGACAGCCGATTCCCGATCGTCGGGAATTTCTTTGGAAGACAGCGCAGATCGACGAGTTCGTGATACCCAGCCGCTTAACCCTTCCTGCAATTCACCGAAGGAAACCTCGACAGAATCGTCATGGCCTGGCCCTCCGCGGTAAAAATTAATGATGGCTTGGGCAGTTGTGTCGAAAGTGATGATATTAAGACGATCAAATTTAAGCGCATCCGCTACCAAATGAGCGGCTTTTTGAATGGCATCTTCCAGGGTGCTAAACTCGATCAACATGCGGCTCAGTCCATAAAGGGCGCGCATAGTGGCCAACTCGTTTTCTGTCCCTAAAGTCACTCCATCCATAGGCATTGCACTTTCACTTTTTAAATGCAGGGCAGCAAGTTCTGCTTCGGCCGTATAACACCGCCGTT
The DNA here is from genome assembly GCA_035333265.1 of Anaerolineales bacterium. Lineage (GTDB taxonomy): Bacteria > Chloroflexota > Anaerolineae > Anaerolineales > Villigracilaceae > Villigracilis. The sequence continues at coordinate 1,203 of DAOQPR010000153.1, read as the reverse complement.
CCAGTTCTTCATATGAAGGTTTCTTTTGAGACATGCCGTATACTCCGGTCTTTTACTCCAGGAAAAACATAAATTTTCGTTACAGCACCAAAATTAGGAAAAATCCATTACTCCCTTTCCCAGATATTATCAATAATTCAAACATTAATGGAATGGGGGAATCCCCCACCCTGCTCGAAACGGAGCAATGATATATCAATCATAACACCCATCTCACAAGGAATGACGATTCCCCCTACTATTGAGCAAGATATAATATCCTGGCTCGAATGATAAAAGTTTTGTCAGCCACTATCACAAAACCTGGAACAGCAAATGAGACTTGATCTTCACTACACCGAACCACGCCTGGTGGAACTCTACGATCGTGACAACCCGCGCGGCGCAGATACAGACTTTTATCTTGCCCTGGCAAACGACAAATCGGCCCGCCGCATCATTGACCTCGGCTGTGGAACCGGCCTGCTTACCTGTGAATTGGCGCTCAACGGACGACAAGTCATCGGGATCGACCCATCCCCAGCCATGCTTGCCATCGCAAAAAGAAAACCCGCCGCAGAGCTGGTCAAGTGGATCGAAGGCGATGCAGATTCGTTAGGAGCTTTTGAGGCGGATCTGTCTCTGATGACTGGCAATGTCGCCCAGGTATTCCTGGATGATATCGAATGGGATACCGTTCTTAACGCTTTACATAGGGCGCTGAAACCGGGAGGTTATCTCGCATTTGAAAGCCGCAATCCACTGGCACGTGCATGGGAGACCTGGGTTCGCGAAAAGACCTACGAACAGGTCGAAACCCCCTTTGGGCCACTGGAATGCTGGCTGGAATTAAGAAACATTGAAGAAGGGCGGGTTCGATTTGCCGGGTACAACATATTCAAAAACACCGGTGAGGAGTTGATCGTAGAAAGTGAATTACGCTTTCGAACCCATACAGAACTAACAGACTCGCTGGTTAAAGCTGGCTTTACGATCGAACAACTTTATGGAAACTGGCAGAAAGACCCATTTACACCCTCCAGCCGACACATGATCTTTGTTGCGCGGCGGGATTAAATCCATAAACATGCTGCACTCTGGCCGGAATCAAAAACGCTCATTTCGAAATGAAACTTCCGGCTGGGTCGGCTCATAGACGGCAACCCAGCTACAATAAGACTACAATCGTGGAGGTATCAAATGCTAGGATGGTTTATCTGTGCG
>DAOQPR010000152.1:5574-7132 GCA_035333265.1 Anaerolineales bacterium | reverse complement strand
CATGAAGGAAACAACTGGGGGGATGTTGATACCGCCGAAGGTGGCAACTTTACCGGTCTGGGTGGAGCCAGCGGCAGCATAACCAGCGAGGAAGCCAGCCTGGTCGATCTGGAAGGTCAGGCCGAGAACGTTGGGGAGTTCGCTGGCAGAACCGCAGGTCTTGCCTTCTTCAGCGGGATCGCCGAAGCAGTCAGGATAGGAGTAGTCCACGATCGCGAAGTGAGTTTCAGGATTCGCCTTGGCAGCGGTAGCAGTGTCTACGCCAAGCAAGAAACCCACGGTGACGATGAGGTTGGTGTCTTCGTCTACGAACTGCTGAATGTTCTTGGCGTAGTCAGCCTGCTGGGTGGATTCGAGATATTTGGCTTCCACACCAAGTTCGGCAACAGCCTTTTGAGCACCAGCCCAACCATTTGCATTGAAGGACTTGTCATCAATACCGCCGAGGTCGGTCACTTCACCGACTTTGATTGCACTGCTTGCCGCGCCGCCACCACCGCCACACGCGGCCAGAACAAGCGAAGCAACGACCAAAGCTGCCATAACAAAATAGAGCTTCTTCATTTTTTTCTTCTCCTCAAGAAGATAGGAATTGGAAAAGCCGCTTTTTTAAGCGACCTTACGACATTTCAAGTATAAATCTTATCTAATCTTTGTGCAAGACTGCGCAATGTTAACGCGATTTTGAGACATTAGTTCGCAGCTCACCGCTTGCCAACCCAGCCAATAACACATCCAGATCAGAAGTTAAACTAGGAGGAAATTGCGGGCCTAACGGCAAGTATTGGACTTGACCGAGCCATTGTCCGACAAATTCCCCGCTTTTGACCAACCGCATCATTGCCTGGACCTCGGAACTGCCCCTGCCATAAAAAGAAGTGACCACGCCCAGGCCAGATTCGCCCAATGCCTCCGCCTGGTTACGCTCTGTTCCAATACCCATTACCTTGTTTTCTGTGGCCGCTCGTAACGCCCCCTGTCCTGTAACCCCGCCAGCTGCAAAAACCACGTCTGCCCCACGAAGAATCAGGTCTGAGCCGGTCTGGTATCCCCATTCCTCATCTATGAATAGCTTTTCGCGGTCTCCGTTTTCACGGTAAACAATAATCGCCTGAACATTTTTCTCGGCATACTTCACCCCAGCGCGGAAACCCTCACAATAGCGCCACATCGCGTCGATGCCGGAGGTTTCACACACACCAGCGACGATGCCAGTTTCGGAAATATTTGCCGCCAACCAACCTGCCGCAAACCCCATTTGGTCTTCCGAAAAAGTGACGGAGATCAGGTTGGGACGGGATTCTTCAAAGGTTTGATTTAAGCCTACAAAAACAGAGGCAGGATACAGGTCCGCGGCTTGAAGCGTTTCATCCTGCAAGGCAATGCCAGAGGTGAAGACCACGTCATAGCCATGTTCCGCAAAGTAGGCAATGTTCTTCATATAATCCCGAGCATCGATAGACTCAATGAAATCCGCCTGATTTGCCAGCCCGCTGTTTTTCGCCTCCTGTAACCCAACCCATGCATCCTGATTGACCCCGTTGTCTTCGATGCCCAG
>DAOQPR010000152.1:0-5474 GCA_035333265.1 Anaerolineales bacterium | reverse complement strand
TGTTACTCGTTACTTGCAACCGCCTCACCTTTCTTCACGCCCAGCATCAGAAAGAGTGCCACTGCCATAAAGAATGGAGCGATCAACATGACCGTATTGTAGTTATTGCCAGTGAGTTGAACCGCCCATCCATTCAGGTTCGGGCCGACGATTGCTGAGAAGGTGGAGAAAAGGTAATACAGACCGGTGAATGTGCCAATGCGGGCGGCACTGGTCAGGTCGACGATCATGGGCAGGGAGTTGATGTTGATGAAAGCCCAGCCGATTCCGCCGAGGATGAGGAACACTCCCGCCAATGTCAACATGCGTGTACCGCCTGCAACCAGTGGAATGCCCACCAGGGGAAGCGGAGCAATACCGGTTAACAGAGCCTCGGCAGGGGTGATATATAGCAATATCAGCATGATGATCAGAATGATCAGGCCTGTGGCGATGGTGGTACGGCGGCCAAGTTTGCCTGCAATGAACCCGGACGGGATGGCGAACAAGACGAAGAACAATGGCAGGACGGAAAGCAGGGTTGCGCCATCGCCTTCATTCAACCCGAGATGATTCTTGGCATACAGCGTGAAGAAGGTTTCCACTGCCGAGAAGCCGATGAACCAAAAGAAAATGGCGAAGAGAATGCGCATTCCGCTTTTATCGGTGTCGCTGAAAACTTCTTTCAGGCTTTCAAACATGCCGGGCTGTGCTTCTGTTGTTTCGTATTCTTTCGGTTCTTCAATGAAGAGGTAGACGATCAGTGCCGCAACCAATACCAGTCCTGACCCGAGCCAGAATGGGAAGTTGGGACTCATCTTGTACAACATACCGCCAGTTTGCAAAGCGACGATGGTGCCAATTCCACCCATGAAGTTGATGATGCCATTTGCCTGGGAGCGGAACTCGGAAGGAGTGATGTCCGGCATCAGCGCAACGACGGGCGTGCGCCAAAGGGCTGCACTCAAAAGAAGCGTGCTGGTGCAAGCCACAAAGAGTGGCAGGATGGCCGCAACAGGAATCAACCCAAATGCCACGGCTGTGATCGGCGCGCCGACAAGAATGAACGGGATACGCCGCCCCAAGGGGGTGCGCAATTTATCGGACCAGGCTCCCACGGGCGGTTGGATGAACAGGGCGGCGATATTATCCAGGGTCATGAAGAAACCGATCAGGACGGGAGAAAGATCGAATTTATCGGCGAGGAAGATGGGCACGAAGGCGTTATACACGCCCCAAATGACGCTGACGCCGAAAAAACCAAAGCCGAGCAGGAAGGTCTTGCCGTAGTTCAATCTTGACGATGACATGGATGCTTCTCCTTCGATTTACGATTGACAATTTATGATTGATTTATAAACATGGGTGATTATTGGCGACCACTCACGGATTTTCTCATTCCTTATTCTTCGTTACTTGTTTCTTTTTTCAACCCATCCAGGAATTTCTGGTCTTCCTTGGTTAACTCTGCTGTTTCCAACATGTCCGGGCGTTTCTTGAAAGTTCGTAATAGGGCCTGCTGCCTGCGCCATTTGTCGATCTTGCCATGGTCGCCGGAGAGGAGTACGTCGGGCACTTTGCTTCCGCGAAACTCGGGCGGACGAGTGTAGTGCGGATATTCCAGCAGGCCCATGGCGTGCGAGTCATCTTCCGCGCCGGTGGGGTCGCCGAGGACGTTGGGGAGTAGTCGCGCTACGGCGTCGATGAGGATGAGCGCGGGTAATTCCCCGCCGGTGAGCACGAAATCGCCAATGGAAATTTCATCAGTGACAAGATTCTCGCGGATGCGTTCGTCGATGCCTTCATACCGTCCGCATATAAGGGCGATGCGTGGGTATTGGGATAATGCTTTGGCGATCTTTTGATCGAAGACACGTCCTTGCGGCGTAAGCAAAATGATCGGGATGTTTGAGGCAGGCTCCGGCGGAGTCTGCGGCGTCCCCGAAGGGGGAGGCGGGTTTGATCCGAGAACGGTTTCGACCGCTTCGAAAACTGGCTCCGGTTTCATCACCATTCCGCCGCCGCCGCCGTAGGGCATGTCATCGGTCATGTGATGTTTATCGTGGGTATATTCGCGGATGTTGTGAATTCGCACGTCGATCAGACCCCGTTCGCGTGCGCGTTTTAAAATGCTGGTTTCAAGATAAGAGGGGAAGACTTCGGGCAGGAGGGTAAATACCTCAAATTGCATGGCGCGATTGTAGCATACTATACCCATGGCCAAAAATCCTCTGAAAAGCGCAATTTTTGATGGGTGCAGTAATAAGAAGCAAATTAGAAGTGAATGCCCCTGCTTGACGCGGCTTTCTTGCGAATGGTAATATGAATTTATGTATTTACGAGGAAGTAAATGGAGTATGAACAAAAGGCGGAGCCGGCCTAATTGGTTTCGCATTATATTGCTTTGCCTATTGGTGTTGGCGGGAGCATATGTCAATCGTTTTGTAGTGGCTGATATTGCTCCAATTGGCGTCCCTACACCAACGCCGACAATTTCGCCGGAAACCCTGGTAGCCGAGGCTGAACAATTATTTGCCGCTGGAAAACTTGTCCCGGCGGTGGAGGCATATCAACAGGCCATTGTTTCGCGGCCCAATGATCCTGCTACGCACATCATGCTTGCGCGAACGCTTATTTTTGCGGGCAGGTATAAAGAAGCTCAGACCAGCGCCGAAGATGCACTGCTGCTTAACCCGAGTAATTCGATGGCCTTCGCTGTACGCGCCTGGGCGCTTAACTTTCAGGGCGAGTACGTTGATGCGGAAAAAGATATTTTGCGCGCATTGGAACTTGACCCCAACAACGCCCTGGCCCATGCGTATTATGTTGAGATCCTGATCGACTCCGGCGACGATATCGAAAAAGCCATTGAAGAATCCAGGGTGGCGCTGGCGCTGGCGCCGAATACCATCGAGGCGCATCGTGCGCGCGGCTATGTCTTGGAAGTGACCGGGAATTACGAGGAAGCCATTGTCGAATACGAAGCCGCGATGGCGATCAATAAGAACATCGCTGATCTATGGATCGCCATTGGCCGCAACTATCGCATTCTGGGCGATAACAACAAAGCTATCGATTATTTCTCTGAAGCCATCTCTCTCAACCCGGAAGATCCCCTGCCGAATTTGTTCATCTCGCGTACCTATGCAACGGTCGGTGAATTTGGTAAGGCATTGCAATATGCCGAGTCGGCGGTTACAAACAACCCGGCTGATACCAACCTGCGCGGCAATCTTGGTGTGATGTATTACTACAATGCTTATTTCCCTGAAGCCGTTGAGGAATTGGGCTATGTCGTCAAAGGCGGGCTGACAAAAGAAGGAATTCAACTGGAACCCATTCAGCTTGTGCCCAACCTTCCTGCGCGCGTGGCCGAATATTACTATACCTATGGCTTTGGGCTTTCCCGCTTGAATCAATGCGGCGAAGCGTTACAGATCGCGCAATTGATCATCTCACGCATCCCGGCAGATGAATATTCTGTGGGAAAAGCCAACGAGATCATCTCCAAGTGCCAGGAAAATTTGACCTCCCCCCAGGCAACGCCTCTCACTTCGCCGACGCCTGACTCAACAACCCAGGCTGAAGCCACCCCTACACCATGAACATTTCTCCAAAACGTCCCATTTTTCGGCGGCGGGATGAGACCAATATATACCGCATGTTCTTTTTCACGGTTCTCACCCTTGGCGGCATTTGGCTCATTCGCTCTGTTCAGGTGGGGGATGTAAAGCCGCTCTTCCTGCCGACTGCCACCCCCACTCGTTTCGCAGAATCCTATACGTTGGAAGGCGACGCACTTTTTACTGCGGGCAAACTGGAAGACTCAACTGCGCCCGATGGCAGCATTATTCCCGGTGCGATTACAGCCTATGAGGAGGCTACAAAAGTTGACCCTGGCAACGCCGAGATATGGGCACAATTGGCTCGTGTACAAACTTATTCCACGGCTCTGATCGTCAATCAAGAAGAGATCATTACCCGCCTTGATGAAGCCATAGCCTCAGCGGAAAAAGCCGTGGAAGTTAACCCTGATAGCAGTTATGCACATGCCGTGCTGGCCTTTTCCATGGACTGGAAGGCATCCTATGTTGCGGATGTCCGTGACCGCCAGGATCTGCTGACCAAATCGGAACAAGCTGCCGTACGTGCCCAGCAATTGGATAATACCAATACGCTGGCGCAGGCGTTCTATGCCGAAGTGTTGGTCGACCAGCAAAAGTGGACACAGGCGCAACAGATCATTGAACAGGCTCTTGCCCAAGACCCTTCCTTAATGGACGTTCATCGAGTCCATGCGTATGTACTCGAGTCTCTGGGTGAATACGCTTTGGCGATCGAGGCGTATGACCGGGCGATCGTGATTGCACCCAACCTCACATTTTTGCATTTACGAGCCGGGGCTGGGTATCGTCGCCTTGCATTTGAAAGCCCAAATGAGGACGTGCAAACCCAGCTCTTTGAAAAATCGCTGGAATATTTTGCGCGCGCGGCCAGCATCAATGAACAATTAGGCGTAAAAGATCCCGTGCCGTATCTTTCCATTGCAAAAACCTATTCTCAAATGGGTCAGTTCTTCATTGCCATTCGAAATGTTCAGAAGGCGATTGAATTTCAGCCAGGGAAGGCCGAGTTCTATGGGGAATTGGGGGTGTTGTATCACAAGAACCGCAACTATGAAACGGGCATCCTTGCATTGGGTTGCGCGATCGATGGTTGCACTGGGCCTGAATCGTGTGATGCGCGCGGTGAATGCGGGGCCAATGATGTTGAGGCAGAGGTGGTTGGTCTGCCGCTTAATTCGACAACCGTCTATTACTATGATGTCTTCGCCTCTGAGTTGGCGGCTTTAAGTACGCCTCGGAATGATAAATGCCCTGATGCTTTGCGGATTGCGGCAATTGTAGAGGCTTCGGAGTTTATTGAAGACCCAAACATCGCCGCCGATATGGCTGTGGTGCGCTCGATCTGTCCGCTGGATACTTCAGGGGCAACGACATCCCCTGGCTCTGAACCCACACCGACAGCCACCGTTGAATCTGTGCCGACGCCATAGCCTTGAGCGAGGTGCAAGGCCTGGGTGGCTGGGCAGCTTCTCCGCAGGAGGAGGCGGGTTGGTCATCAGAGAAATGTAAGAGTTTTTATATTCCCCCTTGACTTTGCCATTTTTAGTGTGTAAGATAGCAATTAGCACTCAGGAGTATTGAGTGCTAATTCTGTGATTATTCCAAAATAAACCTTTACAGGAGGCATCAAATGGCAAAGAGCAATATCTCGTTCAAACCCCTCGGCAGCCGCGTGCTGATTGAGACCATTGAACAGGAGGAAATTACCGCGAGCGGTATCATCCTCCCCGAAACCGCGAAGGAAAAACCCCAGCAGGGCAAGGTGTTGGCGGCTGGTCCTGGTGACCGCAATGACAAAGGCGAGCGTGTCGCCATGGATGTGAAGGCTGGCGATGTGGTTCTGTTCGCCAAGTATTCTGGCACCGAAGT
>DAOQPR010000151.1:0-7142 GCA_035333265.1 Anaerolineales bacterium | reverse complement strand
GATATGCGGCAGATCCTTGGCTTCGATGCCCGGTCCTTCATCGCTTACACAGACAATGACTTGATCTGGCAATATTGAGCCGCTGATCTTGATTTCCCCTTCAGGGGCGTATTTCAAAGCATTCGAGACTAAATTTGAAAGCACCTGCTCCAGGCGGTTTTCATCACCAAGGATGACGGGGAATTTCTCCGGAAAGTCGGTGACAATGCTATGTTTTGGCGATTGGGATGCAAACCGCTCGCTCACCCTTAACGCAAGGCTGGGTACAGCGACATCAGCCTGATTCAAGCTGAGGCCTCCGGCTTGAAGTCGCGAGGCATCCAGCAAATCATCCACCATTTTAGAGAGGCGGTCTGCTTCTTCCTCGATCACCGCCAGTGAATCGCTGATGGTGTGTTTATCCCATTTCGCGTCAGCCCGTCTTAACGTAGAAGCATATCCTTTAATAAGCGCAACTGGAGTGCGCAATTCATGGCTGACAATGGATATAAATGTAGCTTTGACTTCATCTGCCGTGCGGAAGTGGGTGATGTCACGCAGGCTGACGATAACATTCCGAAGTTTGCCTTCTTCTGAAAGCAGGGGAGCATAGGTGATGCCAACCGGCAAGGGCGGCGGGAAGGAACGTTTGAGATCGCCTTCCACATATAAGGTGGCATTGGGTGTGAGCGGCCAGCCGTTGGCAACTTCTTCTTCCAGGGTGTTTCCCTGCGGCTCGCGTTTCCATTGAATAATATCGCTGTGCGGTTTTCCGATTACATCTTCGCGGGAGATGCCATACAGTTTATTGAAGGCTTCATTGGAACGCTCGATATTCATTTGCGCATCGAGAATGAGAATGCCGTCTGCCGCTGATTCAAGCAAAGCATCAAGCCTTTTCTTTTCATATGTGACCTGGCCGTACAACTGCGCATTGAAGACGGCAATGGCTGCCTGGTCTGCAAAGGCTTGCAGCAGCATTCGGTCGTTGGGGGTGAACATATCGGGGTAGTTGCGGAAGATGAAGATCACGCCAATGACCTGGCCATGTGCTGCCAATGGAAGCCCGGTTCCATTTAAGAGGCCCATACTGGCTGTGTAGGTCAGTTCCTTTAACATGCGGTTGAGTTCGAGCACATCCAACTCACGCACCTTTTCTTCTGCAAGCAGGGGGCTTAAGTAGGAGAGAAAGGCCGGGGCGATTCCGTGAGCTGTTGCGACGCGCCAGCCGTCGGGTAGTTTGAGCGCGATCAACCCTGCCTGCCCGGCCAGCATCTCGATTGAAATCTTCAAAATTCGCGCGAGCAGCTTCTCCAGGTCCAATTCCTGTGTGATGAGACGCGAGATCTCCAAAAGGTAATCGCGTTGGCGTACACGGAAATCCGGTAGCATGGAAGGGACAATGGACATGATTTATTTATTTTATCATTCTGCCTGTAAGCATGTGTATGAGTTGTGTAAGCACATATGAATTCATTAATCGGATAAAAAACGTACGAATTTGAAAGCTTTTACCGTTGACATGGTACTAATTACCTATAAAATAGAGTTAATTAAATAATTTTCTCATTTTCAATTCCGTGAATCTCATAAATTTTCGTCAAAGCAAACCCGGAGCAAAATCGTGTTTGCTTTTTTGTTCTTTTATAAGCAGGCTGGTAAATTTCGTTGAGGTTATTTCATGATTAAAACTATTCGTTCCTTGATGTTTGCCATAGTTTTGGGGTTTTCGATGGTGATGACGCAATCAGTTCCTGTCTATGCGGCAGGGACTGATTTAACAATAACCAAAACCATTGAGGGCGGCATAACCACGGCCCAGGTGGGCGATATCATCCGTTATCGCATCCATTTTGCTTGCAGTAACCTGACCACACCCTGCGGCCCAATGGAAATTACGGATGTGTTACAGGCCGGTTTGACGTATATCCCTGCACAGTCTTCTGTGCCTGCCGGGTTTACCATGACCGAGTCGCCTGTAGGAACGATCAAGATTACGAAAGATGACAATAACCTGCTCGATGGCTCACAGTATGATGCAGTCATTGCTGTGCAGGTGAATTACAATTTGCGCCCTCTTCCAGCAACAATCAACAATACCGTCACCGGGCGGATTGCCCCCACTGGCCTGCCCAATTGGGAGAACACGACACCCGCCAGTGCGCCGCCGGTTACCGTCAATGGAGTGGCTCCTAACTGGCAGATCACAAAATCCCTTTCCAGCCCGCTGATCGAGCCGACAGTTGACACCGATGTTACTTATCAGATCCAGCTTTGTCCGATAACTCCTGCTCCCTACCCTGCCCCGGGAAATGTGGGCTTGAACAACATTGTTATCACAGATACCCTGCCAACAGGGGCGGTCTTCGTTTCAGCCAGCAATGGTGGTGTTTATGCACCAGGACCTGGAACTGTGACATGGTCTTTTGCGGGGCCGGTGTATCCGCCCAATTGCGTTACGCGTTTTGTTACGATTCGTTATAACAGCCCGAGCGGGACTCCGCCCGGGCCTTTTGCGATTGGAAACAACATAATCAATACGGTTGACTATGATGCAGACTACGTCCCTTCCACAGGCACTTGTACCACTCCATGTACTAGCGGGAATAATGACATCCAGCATTCCTTAGACCAGATTTTCGAGGTGCCAACCTACAGCAAGGATGATATAGGTGACCCGATTGGGTTTTCGGGTACTGGACGCTTCACCCTTAACCTGGATACCAACAATACTAACTATCCCTCCAATAACCTGATTCTGGTGGACACCCTGCCGCCTCAGTTGCGCGTCACTGGTGTCACCAGTGGTGAGTGGGATGCAGCTTTTGATTACGTCCGCGCACATGTTGAATATTCCACCAATTATGGCAGCACCTATAATGCATTTACCGGCTCACCTGTCCTGTACAACACGAATGCCATTTTTTCAACCGGCTTGCCAGCGAACATCACGAATGTACGTTGGCGCTTTGAATACGACCCCGATAAAACTGCGCCATTTAATTACACTCAGGCTGGTCTGCCCTACACCTGGGCTTTTACCAACAGCCCTGAAATTCGCGTGTCTCCACGTGCCGCCGCCACCACAGCCGACCCACCATCGGGCGCAGCCATGCCAGCAGCGATAGCGGGGAATACGTACACCAATTGCGTGCGAACCACGCGTACAAACAGCAGTGGCACTCCCGTCTTGGATCCTTGTAATAACGAGACGATGACGGTGCAGGGTAATCTGGTCAGTTTGCGTGTCTCCAAGAATGAGACTCCCGGCGGCCCTTGGAACGATCTGGATGATCCCACTATTTTAACTTTTTCACCTGATACAAAAATTTTGCCAGGTGACACGCTCAGATACACCATCACCATCGAACTGACCGAGCGTTCCTCAGAAAATTTAGTCAACCCCACCATTCAAGACATCCTGCCGGGTGATACAGCTTCCCCCGTCGGACCGGATTTTGTCTTTGTGCGCAATGGCACGGCCACCCTGGATGGTGGCGCTGTTGCCCAACCTGTCTTTACCCAGGTGGGTCAGACGCTCAAGTGGGAATGGCCCAGCCTTACCGTTACACCCTTGCTGTTAGGCAGCCGTTATCTGACAGTCGAGTTTTACGGTTATGTGCCGCGTGGCCAGGACCCCGGCACCTATACCAACAATTTATACGCCCTTACAGACTCTACTGCGGTGGTCTGCGAGATCGCCGGCACACAACTTGCAGATTCCGGCGATGTGGATACAGATGGAAACACTGCCGAATTTGGCTGCAACAACCCCGACCCCTACGTGGTTGAACGCTCGGCCGCATTGCGCGGCGAGAAATGGATTCGCAGCATCTCCCCCGATAACAATCAGGTGGTGCTTGCATCCACCTTCCTGCCAGATGCCTCCTGCCCCAGTGGCGGCACTGTTGGCCTGACCAGCATTCCCACCAATCCCTTCACACGTTACCCCTGTATTGCCCAAGCCTTCCCCGAAGGCGCGCTCAGCCCCAACCAATTTGCTCCTCCGCCTTCCGATACTACAATCGATGATTTCGAATATAACCTGCGCATCTTCAACGACGGCAATGTGCCAATGTTGGAATACGTACTCTATGATATTTTGCCCCGAGTCGGCGATACTGGCTCTGGCGGAGTCCTGGCCAATACGGCCCGCGCCTCCGAATTCCGCCCAGGCCTGACCGGCCCCATTCAGTTTATACAAGGCCCCGGCGGTTTGACCTCAACCGACTTCACCATCGAATATAACTACACCACCAACCCCTGCCGCCCTGAAGTCTTCGACCAGCCTGTCGGCGCGACTATCCCAGGCGGTTGTGACAACACCTGGGTCCTGGCTGGAGCCGTTGCCGATTGGACTCTGGTACGCTCCTATCGCATCCGCTTAAACAACGATGGCTCGTTGCCGTCCCCAAGCATTGCCAACGCTGTGCCTGCTGGTAGTGAACTGCGCTTCGGTGTACCAATGCACATTCTCTCCGATGCGCTTCCGGCCGGCTTCGACACTGATGATGCGCTTTCACATGAGATCGCCTGGAACTCGTTTTCACATGTTGGCTCGTATGATAAAGACGGCGGCGCCCCAGTCATCATCGAGGACTTGCTTGCCTCAGAACCGCGCAAGGTTGGCATCACTGTGCCTGAACGTATGAGTGTGGGCAACCGTATCTGGCGTGACGCCGATAATAGCGGCACCATCAACGCGCCGGACGATACCACGCCCGGTATTGCAAATGTTCTGGTCAATCTTTATCGTGACACGAACGGTGACGATATTCCCGATGGCCCTGCGATTGCTTCGACCACCACCGACACCGAAGGCTACTATCTGTTCAGCAATATCCCCTATGATTCGGGGAATATGAACAATAACCGTTACATCATCGGCATCCCTGCCAGCAACTTCGATAATATCGGTGATCCACTGTATCAATTGCGCAGTAGCACCGGTACGCCTGCAACCGCCACCTATACCGCGCCGTCCTCAAATACCGTTGACAGAGCCGATGATGGAATCAACCCTGCCACCCTTGGTCAGGAAGTTTTTAGTTGGGCCTTCACCCTGCAGCCTGGCAGCGAGCCCACCGCTGAAGCCGACCTTTCCAACAATAACCGCGACGGCTTGCTCGGTCAGCGGCGCGGTGTCAATGGCGAACGCGACAACAACAGCGATCTGACCCTCGACTTCGGATTCTTCGGCGGTTCTGATGTGCCATTCAGCATCGGCAACCACGTTTGGAAGGATAACGGACAAGGCGGCGGAGTGATCAATGACGGTATTCGCCAGGCTGGAGAGCCACCTGTAGTCGGCGCGCTGGTGCGCATCTACCGTGATGGCAATGCCAATGGAATTCCCGAAGCCGCGGAAATGATCCGCACTGACATCACCGACGCCGACGGCTTCTACCTCTTCGATAACCTTGACCCCGGGCCGTATTATGTCGAAATCGCGGCCAGTAACTTCCAAACCGGTGGGCCGCTGGTAGGTTGGTATAGCAGCCAGGTGACTGGCTCTGAAAATGTAGGTGTGCCATTGAATACCAACACACCCAATATGGATAGTGACGATAATGGCATTGATGCCGCTTTCCCTGAATTCACCGGTGTTTTCAGCGGCTCAATCATGTTAACGCGAGGGACTAACGAACAGACAGGGGAAACTCACCTTAGCAGCGATACCGGCAGCAATCCGGGCTTTAATCCTACCGAAGACGACGGCCCTGGGTCCATTGGGCGCTTTGGTGAAATTGATACAACCAGCAATGTGACAGTCGACTTCGGCTTCATCCCGCCCATGAGTCTTGGCAATCGTGTATGGATCGACGAGGGTGCTGGAACAATACCTTTCCGTACTGGCTATAACAATGGCCTGCAAGATGGAACCGAAGTCGGTGTCAACGGCGTTACCGTCCAATTGTGGCGTGACACCAACGGTACGCCAGGCCTGCAAATTGCCACCGACACCCTCATGTATTTCACCACCACCGATGCCACCGGCTACTACCTGTTCGAGCGCTTGCAGCCGGGTAGCAACTATTTTGTGCATATTCCTGCGGCGAACTTTACCGGCGGCGGTCCATTGGTGAACTATCTCAGCAGTACCGATGCCAACCAGACCACACCCCCGGCAGATAACACTGAAGATACCGACGATAACGGCGTTGACAATGCCGCGCCTGCCACGAATGGTATCAGCAGCACGGTCATTGACATGGCCTTCAACAGCGAGCCGCTGACCTCACCGACGCTCGGTTTTACCGAAACCGATATTAACATTAGCGGAAGCTATGGCCCCAACAATGTGGGCAACTACGGTCAGGAAGACAACGACAGCAACCTGACCATCGATTTCGGCTTTGTTCGCCCGCCGCGCAGCATTGGCAATCGTTTGTGGATCGACACCAACAATAACGGCGCCATCGATGGCGGTGAAACACCCGTCCCGACCGGGGTGCGTGTCAGTCTGTATTTGGATGCCAATAACAACGGTGCGCCAGATGATTTCAATGGCGATACGATCCTGGACGGCAGTGATGCGTTGGCCTTTGACCTGACCGACGCTAATGGCTATTACCTGTTCGACAAATTGCCGCCAGGACGTTACATTGTGGGTGTGGATTACACCAACTTCGCTGTTGCTGGCTTGCTGGAAGGCTATACCAGCAGTTCTGGTCTGCCCCCGGTTGCGACTTATACCAACCCGCCGATCACTAATCCCGACAGCGCAGATCACGGCATTAACCGTCTGCAAATGGGCAACCCGGCGGTCTCACCATACGGCATTCTTTCAGCCTCGCTCAACTTGACAGGCAACGGCGGCCAACCCACCGGTGAGACCGGCAGCGGCGATACCAGCACAGCAGCGGGCTTCAACCCGACGGCGGGCGATGGCCCCAACTCGCGCGGCCGCTTCGGCGAGACCGACAATCGCAGCAACCTGAGTATTGACTTCGGTTTCTTCATTCCAATGAGCCTTGGCAACCGCGTCTTCATCGATGACGGTGCGGGCGGCGGCATTCATAACAACGGCATCATGGATGGCGCAGAACTACCGCGCGCCAATGTGAGTGTCGAACTCTACCGCGATGCAAATACGGACGGTGTGCCGGACGCCGGGTTGGTGGACTTTGACACCACGGATGCAGGCGGCTTCTACCTGTTCG
>DAOQPR010000150.1:0-7149 GCA_035333265.1 Anaerolineales bacterium | reverse complement strand
CCAGCGTCCCTTTGGTTTGAAGAGGTCGGTCAATCGCCAGACCATGACGGTGGCGAGCAGAACGAGCAACATGCCGAGACCGAAGTCGATTGCGTACATCAACCCATTGACCAAAGGTTGTTGTTCTGCCTCTGAAATAAAGAGCCGTTTCATTTCAAAGATGGTGACGGCGGCGAGGGCAATATCTGAAAGGATGAGGATGCTCCAGCCATATAACTGGCGGACTTTGCCTTTCAAGCCGAGCATGTCACCATAATAAAGCAGGATGATGGTGGCGATGATGGCAGAGAGCGCGTGCCAGTGACCAGTCAGTTCGATGCGTTCTTCGCGGGCGGGCCACACACGGAAGATTTCATCGAGTTTGATCGCCATAAAAATGCCAATGCCGCTTGTGGTGAAGTTCATGAAGAGCATTTGCCAGGTTGGGCCGAACTTGAGCGGGTCATGCACCATTGCGCCGAGTTTTTGAAGGAAGGTCGGTTTGGTAAGATGCGCTGTGCCATCTTTGATGAGTTTGTTCCAATCCCAGATCAGCAGGAAGAGAGCCGCTAGCATGGACGGAGTTGCGCCGACATAGATGACCATGTGCGCCACAGGTTCAAGCGGAGTGACCACGCCCCACACCCCGAGGTTGAGTACGATGCAGCCGAGGATCATCAACGGCATGGCGGCTTTGTGCCACGCGCCTTTGAAGTTGAGCCAGCGCCCGATGATGAGTGTGAGCATGATGCCGATGAGGGCGAGCATGATGTGTAAGTGACCAATGACCGAATATTCCATCACGGTCTTTTCGGGGTAGCGAATCACATTTTCGGCGAGGAAGGTCTCGAAGCCGTGTCCGTAATACGAGCCAGGGACAGCGCCGAACAATGAAGAAAGTACAGTGGTGACGGCTGTGGTGAAGAATGCAACCCGTTCAAGGTCAACGCCTTTTTTGGTGTGGGCATACTGGTTATCTGTAATGTAGTATTCTTTATTCCACGGCCAAAGTGCAATGATAAGCATGACCCCTGCAAAGAAAATCAGTGAAAGGCCAAAGATGTAAATTCCATGAAACGCCCAGTTATGACCGAAATACGCAAACCCCATGCCGAAGATCATGGTCAGGATGTAGCCGACCGTGATGATGGCATTGATGGCGGTTTTGAAGAATTCCTTCATCTTCAACAAGCCGGTAACCATGTACGTCTCAATGGCGATGACTGCCATTGCAATGGAATGATACAAAATGATGATGCGCCCTTCACGTTCAGACTGCACAATATCCATGCCGAGGGTCTTGATGACCACTTCGCGCACGCCCATCTCTGCCATTGGGCCTGAGAGCATCCCCCAGGTGGCAGTCACAAGGCCGATCATGGCAATGGCAACGAGGATGAGTCCTTTGGTGGAATTGAAGAGGTAGTTGAGTCTATCTTTCATGTATATTCCTTATCGTACAGGGTAATTGGTAATTAGAGATTGGGTCACTAATTACCAATCTCCACTTATCGCTTTATCCCTTCTTCGCAAACCCCAACGCATACGCTCCCGACATCAAGAACAGCAGGGGAGTGAGGATAAGCATCACGAAATCGGGGCTGAAGAAAAGTAACTGCTTGCCCAAGGTGATGAACGCCAATGCAATGCCACCTAATCCGATCAACAAGCCGCCGATGCCGACCCACCAAAATCCTTTTGGCGCATCTTTGGCAAGGAACGGACCGATGAAGATGACGAGTCCAGAGACGCCATGGAAGAGCGGCACCGCGATTTTCTTCAGAATTTCCATGCCGCCGATGCTGGTCACGGCAATGGCGAGGAAGCCAATTGCAGCAAACCACTTGAAGTAGGTCTTCCACGCGGGAAAGTATTCCTCAGCCAACCCCATGGAAATGCCCAACGGGATCAGGCTGGCAACTGTCAGCACGTAGGGCGAGGCGAGGATGTCCATCCCCAAAAAGATGAGCAGCAAGCCCGAAACCAAAAGCACTGCAAATCCCATCAAATAATAGAGATTATGCAGCGCCTTGTTCAGTTGATACCGCTGGAAGAAATACCAGCACAAATACGCGGCGATCAAACCGGTGAGCAGAAGGAAGATGATATCTTTCATGGCAGTCTCCTTGAGATTCGAGGTTGATTTTTATTGTGAATTATTGCACAATTAAAGCGGAAATAATGTGACCAAAGTTACATATTGTTGACCTGTTCTGCAATTTAAATATATTGAGTTCCATTATGAGTCTGTTTTCAGTCCTCCCCGCTCTTTATGAACTTTTAGTTACCCATACTGCAAATGATAAAAATCATCTTGCTAAAAAGGATACTTTTAGGCTATATTGCCAGATAACATGACAAAACCGCCAAGATCCTTTTTATTGGGGTTTGCCCCATCTGCCTTGAAAAATCTGGATGAATGGCGGGTGGAGATCCTAAATGGGGTTCTTCATGGCATCTTTATTATTTGGTTGTTTGGGTTGGTGAGTGGGATAAACAATATTATTCATTCCTATCGTTCTGAAGCCGGAAATTATGAAAATCCTCTCGTTCTGGCCGCCTTTATTGTCTCGATCTTTATTGCTCTAACAGCCCTGGTAGCTATCATCACATTTAACAAAAAATTGCCATATAACCTGCGGGCAGGTCTTTTTCTGATGGTTCTTTACCTTTTGGGTGGAATAGGACTACTTAACTCGTCTCTTAGCGGCGATGGACGTATCTTTTTCTTTGCATTAATTGCCCTGGCTGCCATTCTTCTTAATTTGCGCGCTGGCTTTCTTGCTCTTGGAGTCAGCCTGATAACGATCATTGTTGTGGGGTGGTTGCAGGTCAATGAGATAGTGAATGTCCCCACAGGCGTGCAGATCGTTTCCACTAACCCGATTGCATGGGTGAGCGGTGGGATCGTTTTTCTTGTACTAGCGGTGGCCGTACTGATCTCAACCACTTTTTTGTTGACCGCACTGGAAAAAAGCATAGTTGAAACAAATACAAGCCTTAAGCGGGAACAACGTCTTAGCCGTATTTTGCGTACCATTAGTTCAATTAATCAAACCATTTTTCGTAATCAGGATTCTGACAAACTGCTCAAGGAAGCCTGTGAGCTTCTTGTAGCCGGGCAGGGTTATTCCTTTGCCTGGATCGGTTTGTTGGATTCTGATATGCTGACCTTGAGACTCGTGGCCCATGCGGGTGATGTAATAAATGAAGAGGAATTCACCACCCGCCTCGATCTAGAGGAGGGCCTGGCCTGTGCCATTCAAGCTCTTCGAACCCGTTCCTTTTTCCGTGTTGAGTCCCTGGGTACGGATGATCCTTGTGAAGCCTGCCCGCGAAAAGGCAAATTTCCAAATCGTTCAGCCATTTCCCTGCCCCTAATTCGAGATATGCGAGTGTTTGGCGTTCTGGTGGTCGATCACGCCGAAGCATCAGCGGCATTTGATGATCAGGAGATCGCGCTTTTGGAAGAGTTGGCTGATGATCTATCATATGCCTTGGAGCATATCGAGGCGTCTAAGAAACTGGATACATTCACCCGCTACCAAACCCTTTTGAATGAAGTTACTCAAACTGCCCTGTCTGCATTTGACCTGGATACCCTGCTGAAAGGCTATGTTGAGAAACTCGAAGCAGCCCTGGATGCAGATGGATATTACTTTGCGATGTGGGATGAATCTCGCAAGCTCCCAGCCAAATTTATGTTTTCTGAAAGTTTCCGCCAGACATTTTCCAGCCTTCCTGTTCTGGGTCCGGATGATCGGTTTTTTACCCGTTCCATTCTGGAAGAAGAGCGCATACTTGCCATTCCAGATATTATGGACACTCCATACATAAATCCGAAGTACGCGGCTCTATTCAATATTCGGTCTGCTTTGGGAGTCCCTTTGATCGCGAACCAAATGCGGATCGGTGCCCTGGTTTTGGGATATAAAGGTTATCACGTATTTACACCGGAAGAGATGAAATTAGCGGAACAGTCTTTGCATCAATTTGCCCTGGCTATTCTGAAGGTGAAACTAAATGATGAAATGCGGCTTAAGGCCCGGGAACTGGAACAACTTTATGTTGCAGCACAGGATATGGCCTCCAGTTTGTTGGACCCACCGGCGCTCCTTGAAAAACTTGCATTCCATATGACCGAGTCGCTGGAGGTTACCAGCGCAAATATTATGGCCATCAACTTACCCGAGGGTGTGATGCAGGTGGTGGGGGAGTATTGGAGTAAACAAGCCCTGCCACAGGAGGTCCATCCAGACCTTGGCCGGATATTTCCAAATGGACCTTATTCAACCATTATGAGTGCCATGCTGGCAGGTAAGGTGATCGTATTGCACCATGATAGTGAAAATATGACCTCCACCGAACGCGAGCAATTCTCGGATTATGGGATCAAAACCATGATGTTTGTGCCGATTATGGCGCATGGCCAATTGTTTGGCGATATTGAATTGTGGGAAAGCAGGGAGCGGCGTGAATTTAGCGAAACAGAAATTCGCCTGGCACAAGCCATGTCTGGACATGCTGCCGGAATCATTGAAAGTTCGAATCTATTTGCTCAAACCCGTCAGCGTGAACTTGAGTTGGAGGCCTTATTAACGATAGCACGGGCGGTTTCCTCTAGTTTGCAGCTTCCTGAGGTTTTAGAGCAAGCCGCCACCACCCTGGCGCGCCTGTTGCGTGTCGATTTCTGTTCCTTATCCGATTATTTACCTGAGCGAAATGGGATTGTGACCTCTGCGATATTTTCAGCCGATGGCGATGTCAGCGGGATTGGTGACCTTGGCCTTTATTTCTCACTGGATGATTATCCAGCCACGCGAAAAGTACTCGAAAGCGGCCAACCCATTGTTAACCGCCTGGATGATTCAAATACGGACCCAGCCGAAATCAAACAACTCCTTCATGATGAAATGTATACATCCCTTATCATTCCCCTGCGAATCCGTGGGCAGTCTCTCGGCTTGGCTGAATTATTCTCCGCTGACCCAAACCGTTTTTTCAAAACGGAGGAGGTTCAATTTGCATGTGCGTTGGCAGATCAGGTGGCAGTTGCCATTGAGAATGCGCGTTTATATGAAACGATCGAACATCGTGAGTCTTATTTCCGGGTCTTGATCGAAAATTCAGCGGAAGGGTTCGCCATTATCGATGCCAGTGGAATGATACGCTATATTGCGCAGTCTGAAGTCCGGTTGACCGGTTATACACCGGAAGAACTTGTAGGGGGAAGTGCATTCACTTATATCCACCCGGATGATCTTCCCGGGGTGTTAAAGGTCTTTGCGGAAGGAGTGGCAACACCCGGCGCGGTTCGATCGATTTATTATCGGCTGAAGCGCAAAGATGGTGAATGGCGCTATTTCGAAATCACCGGTCATAACATGCTGGATGAAGCGCACATTGGCGGGGTGGTTGTTAATTATCGTGACATTACTGAACGAAAAATTGCTGAACAAATAATTGCTGAATCAGAAGCTCGTTATCGAACCATATTCCAGTCGGCGGGTGTCCCAATTTGGGAGGATGACTATTCGGGTGTGGTGGCTGCCATCCATGACTTGAAGAGTCAGGGTGTTACGGATTTTGGCCAATACCTGAGTGAACATCCCGAATTCATCGATCATGCAGCGCATTTGATCAAAATCCTGGATGTAAATGAAGCCGGGGTTAAACTGATGGAGGCGGACGATAGGTCTGAACTGATCGGCACCCTGGATGAAGTCCTTAAAGAAAATCCCTCTTCCGACTTTATTCTTGCACTTGCAGACGGGGCCACTCATTATGAAGACGAAACCCATCTTCTTACCTTGAAGGGGACACGGCGCGATATTTGGCTCTCGATTACCATGCCACATTGGAGTGCGGGTTATGAGCATGTGTTGGTCAGTACTCTTGATATTACGGAACGAAAACAGACGGAACGGGCATTGTTGGAGAATCAAAAACAGCTGAGTGGAATCATCAATACTGCCCCCAATGGAATTATCACCATTAATGCCTCGCAACGGATCGTGCTCTTTAACCCATTTGCCGAAACGATCTTTGGTTGTTCAGCAGAATATGCCATTGGCAGGCCAATTGAAGATTTTATTCCCCTGCGTTTCCGATTCTCTCATGGAGCAAATGTCGAAAATTATGGCATGTCCAAAATATCGGATAGAAAGCATGGTCGTTTGGATTCTCTCTATGGTCTGCGTGCCAACGGAGGGGAATTCCCAATGGAGGCTTTTATCTCGCAATACATCATCGGCGAAGATCAATTCTTTACGGTGATCTTGCGCGATATTACCGAACGCAAACAGGCAGAAGAGGCTTTGAAGGAAAGTGAAATGAGATTCCGGGCACTGGCCGAGAATATTCCCAGCACGGTTTATATCTGCCTGAATGATGAGCGATACACCATGATATATCTTAACGATTATGTGGAAGCTCTCACGGGATATTCAAAGGAGGCATTTCTTGAAAAGGGATTAAGTTTCTTTGAGTTGTATCATCCCGATGATCTGGAATTGATGCCTTATGCCTCGGGGAAAAAAGAAATAAATAAGGACGCCTTCCATATTACCTATCGTATCAAGCACAAAAATGGAGACTGGCGCTGGGTGGATGAGTGGGGTACGGGGGTGTATGACCAGAGCGGCAATATTCATTACATTGAAGGGGTCATGATTGATATCACGGATCGCAAGCGTGCTGAGGAGAATCTGCGCCGTCACACCCTGGAATTGGAAATCCTGGCGGCTGCATCTTCTGCGCTTCGCAAAGCCCAAAATGTAAAAGAGATCATTTCGATTCTTGCGGTTCATGCCATTCAAGCAGTACAAGCTGCTTATGCCTCTGTGTATCTAATGGATTTAGAGATCGGTCAATTTGTTTCTCAAGGATGGTATTCTGCGACTACTCTGGACAATCAGACATCCGCAAATGAATCCGAGTTAAAACTTTATTTGGGCCAGGGAATCACAAGCCATGTTGTCGAAACAGGTGAAGCGTATATTACCGAGGACATCCAACATGACCCGGATACCCTGCCTCTCGATGCTGACCGTGACCTTCTTAATGGTCTTCATGGTATTTCTCTGCCACTTCGGTATGAAGAAAATATCATTGGGGTTATCCATGTCATTTCCACGGAAGCCCGCAGTTTTAATGAAACAGATACCCGCC
>DAOQPR010000149.1:0-7196 GCA_035333265.1 Anaerolineales bacterium | reverse complement strand
AGTTGGTGCTACAGGCAGAAGCGGCGAATGAGGCGGCAATTTCATCTGTTGAAGATGGGAATCCATATTGGGGTCACAGTGGGGTTGGGCAGCTCGGTGATTCCGTTGTCACATGGGCGTTGGCGGGCACTCTTCCAGACTGGCAAGGTGCGCCTCTTGTCCTGGTGGTTGCGTTGGAAGAAAATGACCTCAACACGGCAGAACGCATTCGTAATGCAATTATGAATGAAGTTTTGAATCAATAATTTTTTGAGGATAAAAAGGTCCGCCTGTAAATTTACAGGCGGGCCTTTTTGGTGCAATGACTTATGAGCCGGTATCACTGTCCTTGGCTTTGTAACCAGGACCGGTCTTGAAGAAATCGTAGTTGAGCGGGGTATCTGTGGTCAGATCGACAACTTCTCCAGCATCCAACTGGCGTGTGGTTTCGAGAACCACTGGTTTGCCATGGTGGTTGCTGGCTTCGTAATGCCCGGTCAGGCCAACACGGTTGATGTATTCGCCGCCCTTAGCTGTATAGTTGGAAGGAACTTCATCCTCGGGGAAGATTGCATTGAACGGGCATTCGGGTACGCAAGCGCCGCAGTCAATACAAGTTTCGGGGTCAATGTAGACCATTGGGAAACCTTCGGTGGGATTGCCAGGAATAATACATTCCACAGGGCAAACTTCAATGCATCCGCGATCACGAACGCAAAGGCTGGTAATAATATGGGTCATATTTTATTCTCCTATTGGGATAATTAGCTAGCCAATAGCTTATTATAACTTTGTTTACAGGTGTGACAAGACTTAATTAAAAAATGCCCTGCACCAAAGTGCAGGGCAGAATGGACAATATTGGTGAAAATTTATCCGGCAAACTTTGCAGAAACCGCTTCCCAGTTCACTACATTCCACCACGCGGTAATGTAATCAGGACGGCGGTTCTGGTAGTTAAGGTAATAGGCATGTTCCCAAACGTCAATGCCGAGGATGGGAGTCAGACCATCTGAAAGAGGTGTATCCTGATTAGCCGTGGAAACAACGGCCAAGCCGCTGCCCTTTTTGACGAGCCAGGCCCAACCAGAACCAAAACGGGTTGTAGCAGCCTTTGTAAATTCATCCTTAAACGCATCAAATGAATTGAAAGAAGCGTCGATTGCTTTGGCAAGATCGCCTTTTGGGGCGCCGCCTGCATTTGGCCCCATAACTTCCCAGAACAAATTGTGGTTATAAGTGCCACCGCCATGATTACGAACAACCATGCGCACACTCTCGGGAATTGCATTCAAATCACTAAGCAGCGCTTCAAGAGATTTTCCAGCGAGTTCAGGGGTCTTTTCCACTGCGCCATTAAGATTTGTAATATAGGTTTGATGATGTTTGGTGTGATGGATTTCCATCGTACGCGCGTCGATGTGAGGTTCGAGCGCATCATAGGCATAAGCAAGTTTTGGAAGTTCAAAAGCCATGAGGTTCTCCTTCGAGTTGATTTAATTAAGTTACAAAATAATTTTATCCCACCTCTGGCAGAGGCGCAAGAATAATCGAATTTTTATACAAAAATCTAATAAACTCACAGGGTCGGTTCCAAACATCAAGATTGGCAAATCGACCCCGTTTGTTGTACTACTTTTTCCCGCCACCCATCAGGCCGCCTAACAGACCGGCAGCATCATCCAAACCAATACCATCACTCAGGTCGATATTTCCAGCAAGGATGGCATCCAGCTTGTTGCCAATATTGGGAGGCAGTTTTTTCTCAACAAAATCGAGCACTACTTCTACAGCCTGCAATGCCTGGGCATCTGTGATCTTGACCTTCCTGGCAACCAACTCGGCAATTTCAGCTTTTACGTTTGACATATTGAATTCTCCTATTTTCAAGATGAACAAAATGTAGCACACCTTAGGGTGGAGCGCAAGTTCCATGCAAAACGCTAAATTTTGAACTGAAATTGAGGTACACTGAGCGGCATTATGGATTCGAAAACACGGCTCATTCTCCCATTTGCATTGGGTATTGCTACCTTGGCTGTTTCAACAGCCAGTATTTTTATTCGCTTTGCGCAAGGAGATGGCGCTCCATCACTGGTGATCGCGGCTTTGCGAATTACAATTGCGACCCTGCTCATATCTCCAGTTGCGCTCACCCGTTATCGGGATGAGATCAAACGCTTCTCGCGCACTGAAGTCCTGCTCGGCGCTGCTTCAGGTATTTTTCTCGCCGTCCACTTTGCAACCTGGATCACATCACTCGAATACACAAGTGTTGCAAGTTCAGTCGTTTTTGTAGGAACGGGTCCCTTATGGGTGGCTTTACTGTCGCCCATGCTATTGAAAGAACACATTACCCGAACAACGGTCATGGGGTTGGTATTGGCAGTATTGGGTGGATCGATCATCGGGTTATCAGATGCGTGTACCTGGAATGGCAGCCTTTCCTGCCCTGCATTTGGAGAACTATTACAAGGCCGCGCCATGTGGGGAAACTTCCTCGCATTAATGGGTGCCTGGGCTGTAACCGGATACCTCATCATCGGTCGAAAACTGCGGGCAGGCACATCCCTTGTACCGTATATCTTCCTTGTGTACGGTATGGCAGCAGTCACACTAATGATCATGCTTTTAATAGCGAACAAATCTATTTTCGGTTACGATGCAAAGACATATGGCTGGATCTTTTTACTAGCTGCCATTCCACAGTTGATCGGCCATACCACTTACAATTGGACATTGAAATACCTTCCCGCTACCATGGTGGCAGTGACCGTGCTCGGTGAGCCGATCGGGTCTGCCACACTGGCATATTTTATTTTGAATGAAATTCCAAGCACACTGACCATTATTGGCGGAATCCTGATTCTGCTTGGAATTATTTTCGCATCAAAAAACAAATAATATGACAGCGATAAGCAAGTTAACTCTTGCCCTCATTAAAAAGCTATATCCAGCAAATATTCAAAACCAGGTGAAGCTCTTAATTGAGGAGCAATGCGGGCAAAATCTGCCTTTTTGTGAGAATGCAACGCCCGAGTCTCTTCATCGGCTGAGGTTTGCCGCACTGAAAGCTGGCGAAGGAAATATGGATAAATTGGCCAAAGCTGTGAATCTGGCGAAAATCGATTGGCGCGATTTATTGGTTTGGGCAGAATTTGCAAATGATCTCGAGGCGCATAATAAATGGGCAGAACAAATCATGAAGGGTTGATCATTATCTTCATGGGGTATCTGGTTATCGTAAGTCATTAGGGTTGAACAAAAATGTCCGGTTTGTGTATTTGCATGGGTCGTTTGAGCAGGTTGAGACAAGATTGAAGCGCCGCAAGGGTCACTATATGCCGGTACAATTATTGAAAAGTCAATTCGAGGCGTTGGAAGAACTGCAAGAGGCAGTCGTTGTGGATTTTTTCCATACGCCTGAAGAGATCGTCCAAATCACTCGTAAAGGAATCAAACTATGAAACTCCCTGCCCACCTTCACCTAGATAAGCTTAATATTCCATATGAAGCAAAAAGTTTTTCTCCAGAGACGGAAAAAGGCGCCGCCAATGTTGCCAAAGTATTGAACTTTCCAGAAAGGCAGGCGGTTAAGACCTTGATCTTTCAGGTTGTAGATACAGGCGAATGTGTGCTTGTCATGCTTGGTGGCGACCAGAATGCGATTTCAGGGAATTTGAAAAAAGCAATTGGCTCGCGCAATATTCAAATGGCTCCCCCTGAGCGCGTGAAAGAAATAACAGGATATATCATCGGCTCGATCCCCGCCTTTGGCTGGCAGCCGGAAGGATTCCGTTCCTTCCTCGAAGCGACTTTGACGAATGAGCCCATTCTTGGTACAGGTGCGGGGCAGTGGGGTGAAGAGATCATGATTACGCCGGAAAATTTGGTGAAGGCCAGCGGAGCGCATGTGGTCAATTTGACGGTGAAGAATGGTGAACAGTAATTGGGTTGGAGGCAATGTGGATGCTGAAATCAAGGCATTGATCGAACATTTCAAATTTCAGTCATTACCGATAGAAGGAACTTTATTTGCAAGTACGTACCGGTCTGCGGAAAGTTTGCCCAACGGCAAGCCATATGGTACAGGCATGATCGGTATGTACTGTCATGAACCTCGCAGTGTTTCCTATTTTCACAAATTGACGGTTGATGAAATGTGGCATTTTTATGGCGGCGATCCGCTACGGTTGATTCTGCTTTACCCGGATGGAAGCAGTCGTACTGTGATATTGGGCAACGAGCCTTTGAAAGGCCGGCAAGTGCAATTCGTGATCCCTGCCGGGGTTTGGCAGGCAGGGCATTGTGAGGATGGGGGAAGATATTCACTCTTCGGGTGTACGCTTGCGCCAGGTTTCACCGGCGATATTTTCACTGGTGGTACACAAGCCGAATTATTGAAACGATATCCGGAACGAAAAGAAGACATTTTGAAATATGGATTAACCGGGGAAGAGACTACCATGCCGGACGGATTTGCTGAGTAGAGGATTATTATGTTCAGTGTTCAGGATCGAGACCGGCTACATGACCGCATCCTTGAGATGGCCAAGGCCGATATACGGGTTGTTTCGGGGGCAGTGGTTGGGTCACTTGCACTTAGTAATGGGGATCGCTGGTCGGATCTTGATCTAACATTTGCGGTCTCAGACCAATTCTCGATATACGATGTGCTTGAAGAGTGGACACAGACGATCTTCAAAGAATTTGGAGCCGCTCACCTTTTCGACCTCCCAAGTGGGCCATCAATTTATAGGGTGTTTTTGATCCCCACCTGCCTACAGTTTGACCTC
Source organism: Anaerolineales bacterium (assembly GCA_035333265.1). GTDB lineage: Bacteria > Chloroflexota > Anaerolineae > Anaerolineales > Villigracilaceae > Villigracilis. The sequence goes on along the minus strand of DAOQPR010000149.1, from coordinate 2,421 downwards.
TCATTTACACCCGCCTCCAAATTCGGAGCGACAAGTCCAAAGTTCCGCTTGTTGTTTGGCTCAGCTGTTGAGAGGTCTTTTCATCAACCGCCCTCTGCACATGAACTTTTTGGGTATGCTGTCCACCACGCACTGCGCGCTAGGTTTTGCATTGAAAGAGGTCGGTATTGGCAGGCTGAATACTGGATCAGCAGTCTGCGTGATTATGCGCTCAACCTTGCCTGCCTGCGCCGTGGTCTGCCAGCCAACAATGCCAGAGGTTATGATGATCTCCCGAGCGAGGTTCAGGCATTATTCAAAGCCTCATTCGTAACCTCGCTCGAACGAACTGAGCTTCTGCGCGTGTTTGGCTGTGTCGTTGAAGGGTTTTTGCAAGAAACCGACGAGGTGAAGGAATTGGCAGCCAGGGTCAAGCCGCAGTTACTGGAGTTGACAAGGGATTGGGATGACTCTCCTGATCATCGGTCTCTTTAATTTCATAAATAGCAGACTGCTTTCCGCGAAAGATGCACAAGTAAGTTTTCAAACACGGGGACGAAATCGCTCCGTCAGTTCGCGAATCCATCCCTGACTCGGTGATCTACCTGCAAGCCGCTATTTTCGCCCTGGCGGGAATTTTGATCGTCATTGCGCTTGTCAATGTGCTGATCATGTCACTTTTAGCGGCGCAGGAGAAAATGCGCACCATTGGGATTCTAAAAACAGTTGGAATGACCCCGTCACAGGTAATCACCATGTTCAACACCACGGCGGGAAGCCTGGGGGCTATTGCAGTTTTGATCGGCATTCCACTGGGGTTGATTGTGACCAAAAATCTGCTCTCGATCATGTCTGATTCGTTCGGCTTTGGAAAGATCAGCATTTCAGTGGACCCCATCCAGGCTGTGATTCTGATTCCATTCATTATTATCGTCAGCATCCTCGGCAGTTATCTCCCCGCGCACTGGGCGGCGAATCTGTTCATTGTTCAGATATTGCGAAAAGAATAATACGATAAAAGAAAAACGCCTCTTGCGAGGCGTCTTTCTTTTATCGTAATGTCAACCAGTTCAAATCTCGCAAGCCTGCGGCCAGGTCTTCGCGGAAATCATTTTCGGACATGCGCCATTCCCAATTACCGCCGAGGCGGCTGGGGAAGTTCATGCGTGCTTCCCCGCCCAGGGCAAGCACATCCTGCATGGGGGCGATCGAAAATACGGCAACGGATTTCCAGGTTGCGCGGATGAGATCCCAGGCAAAGTCATGACCATCCACACCCAGATAGCGGCGGGCAAAGTCACGTTCTTCTTCGGGAGCGTCAGCATACCAACCCAGGGCCGTGTTGTTGTCATGCGTACCCGTATAAGCGACACAATTCGGAACGTAGTTATGCGGCAGGAAGGGATTCTCAGGCCCGGTGAAACCGAACTGCAATACCTTCATGCCTGGCAGGTTGAAGGCTTCGAGAAGCTCGACCACATCCGGCGTGATGACGCCCAAATCTTCAGCAACGATGGGCAGGCCTGTGCCAGGGTTGGTGGAAGTATTGCCAAGGTTCTCGTCCACAGCGCGGAAGAAATCCTTGCCTGGGCCGGGAACCCAGCGGCCATGTTCTGCCGTCTTGTCTGCGGCGGGAATCTCGTAATAACCGGCAAAACCGCGGAAGTGGTCGAAACGCAAAATGTCCACTGTTTTGAGCAATGCATCCACACGCGAGAGCCACCAGGCATAGCCGTCATTCTTATGCACCTTCCAGTTGTAAAGCGGATTGCCCCATAACTGGCCGGTGGCAGAGAAAAGATCAGGCGGAACTCCCGCCACAACGGTCGGATTCCCTTCCGCATCCAAATAAAATAATTTTGGGTTGGCCCACACATCGGCTGAGTCATAGGCGACGAAGATCGGAATATCTCCCATGATCTGAATGCCTTTGGAGTTGGCGTAATCGCGCAGTTTGCTCCACTGACGGAAGAAGAGGAATTGATAGAACGAGTGGCGCAGAATGTCTCTGGACAATTCCTTGCGGGCCTTGGTGAGGGCCGCTTTTTTGCGCGTGCGCAATGAAGCATCCCAACCGTTCCAGGAGCCGCCGCCATTGGCTTCCTTCAAAGCCATGAAGAGAGAAAAGTCGTCGAGCCAGGAGGCGTTTTCGGCGCAGAAATAATCATAGGCTTCGCGTAAACTTCCTGGGTTGGTTTCGAAGCGGGTAAAAGCTTTCAGGAGCAGGTCAAGCTTTTTGGGGATGAACAGGCCAAAGTCCACGTGTGAGGCGGGCAGGTCTTTCATCGTATCCAGGTCATCCTGAGTCAACAAGCCTTCTGCAAATAGATCGTCCGGGCTGATGAGATAGGGGTTGCCTGCAAAAGCGGAAAAACATTGATAGGGTGAGTCGCCATAGCCGGTGGGGCCAAGCGGGAGAATCTGCCAGAGTTTGCAGCCGGT
>DAOQPR010000148.1:0-7203 GCA_035333265.1 Anaerolineales bacterium | reverse complement strand
TAGAGCGCTTGCTTGCGGAGCAATAGGTCGCAGGTTCGAGTCCTGCCGGGAGCACAAGCAATAACCGCCTTTCGAAAGAGAGGCGGTTTTGTTTTAGGTGGCGCGCCCATCGTCGAAACATAAAAGCCACTCTTCCGAAAAGTGGCTTTTAGGCTACTCATAAAGGCCTTTCTGAAACATAATTGCACTCCTGAAGTCACGAAACAGAAACGATGATTTCCCTGCCCATTGTTATAATCTCCCATCATGAAAAAACAGAAACCTCATATCCTCCTAACCAATGATGATGGCATCCGCTCGCCTGGGTTATGGGCAGCCGCCAGTGAACTAGCAAAGATCGGGTACGTTACGGTCGCGGCGCCTCGGGATCAATCCAGTGGCATGGGACGCAGCCTGCCAAGCACGTCGGATGGCACCATTCGCAAAGAACAAGTACAAGTCAATGGGCAGGAATGGAGCGTATATGCTGTTGGTGGCTCCCCGGCCCAGGCAGTGCTTCACGGCATTCTGGAGATCATCCCACACAAACCTGACTTGGTCATCTCGGGCATCAATTATGGCGAAAACGTTGGGCTGGGTATCACCATCTCCGGCACGGTTGGCGCAGCCATGGAGGCCGCTTCATTGGGATACCTTTCGCTTGCAGTATCCCTGGAAACCGATACCCACTTTCACTTAACACATTCGGATGCGATCAATTTTTCCACCGCTGGATATTTCACCGCCTATTTTGCAAAAATGCTTCTTGAGAAGAAACTTTTCAACGGAGTCGATCTGCTGAAAGTGGAAGTGCCGCGTCACGCCACGCCGGAAACTGAGTGGGAGGTTGCCAGGCTTTCCCGCCACCGATACTATGAACCGGTTCCACCTCAACGTGATTCATGGGAGACTCCTGGCTCCATTGGCTACAGACATGATGAAAGCATCATCCACGAACCGGAGGGTACCGATGTGTATGTACTGCGCCAAAAGAAGCTGGTCGCTGTTACCCCGCTCAACCTCGATATGACCGCCCCTGTGAATTTATCCGAGTTTGAAAAATATTTGCGGAAATAAGCAGTTGCCCCCAGATCATAATAAAAGAGACAGTCACCGTTAATGACTGTCTCTTTTCGTCTTAATTTTCTGCTTTCACTTATTCACCGGCCAACTCATACTCGCCGGGGTCTTCTTCAACAGCCATTACAGGCTCTTCCTTCTCGCGCTTATCGAGGAATTGCAGGCTTTGGGCGATGACCTTGGTGTAGTACTTCGTTTCGCCGCTTTCCCGGTCTTCATAACGGTCGGTCTTTAGTCGACCTTCCACAAAGATTAGGCTGCCTTTCTTGAGGTATTCCTGGCAGATCTCGCCGAGCCGTCCCCAGGCCTCGATGTTGACCCATTCGGTAGACTCCTTGGTCTCGCCGCTCTTGTCTTTCCAGCGGTGACTTACTGCCAGGCTGAAGTGGCAGACCTTTTTGCCGGTGGGGGTGTACTTGCTTTCCGGGTCCTTGCCCAGACGACCGATCAACTGTACGCGGTTTAGTGATGGCATGTCGGCTCCCCTTTGGTTTCAAAACTTTTAGATGCATGTGTACGTGTCATAATTAGTCTCCTTTTTATCTAAAAGAACAAAGTATTTGGTTGTACCAGCCTAAGGCTGGGTTTCGAACAGGGTTATACTTGTTTTACCCTGCACTTTCCGTGTTGGTGGGTGCGGCGGCGGGAGCTTCAGCCTGAACCTTCTTGAGTACGAGCATGCCGGTCTTCATTTCCACGACGTTATATCCGGCGGGTACAGCGTCCAAGGCGCCTTCCTTAACTTCCTTCGAGAAGAAGAACATTTTTCCGTTGGAATGAAGGTAGTAGGTTGTCCCCTTGGAATTGGTATGTGAGTAAGCCATTTTTTCTCCTTTATCTAAAATTGTTAATAAGAGTGTAGAACAAAGTTTCTAGTCTGTCAAGTAGTACTTTTGGTTATGTATAGACAAATTTATAACTTCGGAGTCTGAAATGCAAACGGTTTCTTCTCTCTCTGACTTACGTGCTGCCCGCCTCTCTTTCAACGGGACGGTTGGTCTTGTTCCCACGATGGGATATCTACACGAGGGGCATTTATCGCTTGTATCCCGTGCTAAGGCGGAGAATCAAAATGTCATTGTCACCATCTTTGTCAACCCAACCCAGTTCGGCCCGAACGAAGACCTTTCCAAGTATCCGCGTGATCTTGAACGTGACCTAAACCTGCTGGCGCCGCTTGGTGTTGACCTGGTATGGACGCCCTCAGCGGAGATCATGTATCCGTCTGGCTACCAAACCTGGGTGGAGGTGGAGGCGTTGACCGATCCGCTGGAAGGGGCGATGAGGCCGGGTCACTTCAAGGGTGTGACAACGATTGTAGCGAAATTGTTCAATGCCACCCAGCCGCACAAGGCTTACTTCGGTCAAAAGGATGCCCAGCAGGTGGCGGTCATTCGGCGCATGGCAGTGGATTTGAACTTTCCTCTGGAGGTTGTTGTTTGCCCAACCCAACGTGAGGCGGACGGGTTGGCGATGTCGAGCCGCAACAAGTATTTGAACGAAGCCGAACGCAAAGCGGCGACGGTTCTTTTCAGATCTTTGAATGCGGCAAAGGCGTTGTATGAAGCGGGAGAGAGGGATGGCGAAAAGATAAGGGGAAAGATGAAGGAAGTGCTGGCAATGGAGCCGTTGGCAACGATGCAGTATGTTTCCTGCGCTGATTACGACTCGTTGACGGAGTTGGATACGATAACGGGCAAGACTTTGCTTTCGATGGCGGTCTTTTTGGGGAAGACGCGTTTGATCGATAATTTTGTGCTGGAGTAGAGGGATGTATGCGAGGTAAATTCCTGCGATGGCTGGGTGGGATTCTGTTTTTCATCCTTGTTGTTTTTACGGGCTTGGGGTCGTATGGACTGTATGATGTACTGCACCCGCCGCGCAACATTCCACTTGGGAAAACATTACGCGAGCAGGGGATTCCATTCCAACGCATCACCCTGGTAACCGAAGATGGAATTGAATTGGTTGCCTGGTACACACCACCCCGACGCGGGACGGTTATTTTGCTTGCGCATGGCTATGGTCATAACCGCCCGGAGTGGGTTTATGCTTTGTTGGCGAAAAAGGGGTATGGTGTGTTGGCGTGGGATGCGCGCGCTCATGGGGAAAGCGGAGGGACGATTTCCACTTTAGGATATCGGGAAGTGATGGATGTAAAGGCGGCCTTGAATTATGCACTCAGCCAGCCAGAGGTATATCATGTTGGTGGGTGGGGCGGTTCGATGGGCGGCGCGACCATGATCCGTGCCGCGGCGGAATATCCTCAGATCGAAGCACTGGTTGTGGATAGCGCTTTTTCGTCACTTGAGGCTGAGGTGGATTTCCTTTCGCCATATCCAATGTTCAATCCCATTGCAAAGGTTTTTATGAGTCTTGGTTTGGGCGTGAATTTGGATTCGGTCAGCCCGGCGGCGGTGATCGGGCAGATCAGCCCGCGTCCGGTTTATATTATTCAGGGTACGGCTGATAAAGTGGCAGCGCCTGAATCTGCACAACAATTGTTCGATGCTGCCCAAGAACCGAAGTCTTTATGGCTTCAGGAAGATGCCATTCACCTGGGGATTTACATCCAAAACCCGGGGCGTTATCAACGACGGGTGTTGCGCTTTTATGATGATTGGTTTTTGCCGGAATACGCCGCCCCATGAAGCAAAAGCAAACGTCACTTCAATACGCTTTCAACTTGTTGCTGAAAACTTTGCTGGCGGTTTGTCTGGCCTTGTTGTTCCTGGGGGGGTATTTCACTTTCTTATGGGCACGTGCATTTCAGCATCCTGTAAGAAACATTCCTGCGGGGGATATCCTTGTTGCCCAGCAAATTCCGTTTGAGGAAATTAAGCTGATAACTCGCGATGGCCTTGAACTTTCCGCTTGGTATACGCCGCCTCAAAATGGAGCCGTGATCCTGGCGGCACATGGGTATAACGGGAACCGTCTTGAAAACATCCATGCCATGTTTGCCAGACATGGTTATGGCGTGCTTGCCTGGGATTTCCGAGCGCATGGTGAGAGCGAGGGAGACCTGTGTACTCTGGGTTACAGCGAACAGATGGATGTGGAAGCAGCCCTGGAATTTGCCCTGCTTCAGAAAGGTGTGGAGCATGTGGGGGCCTGGGGCGGCTCGATGGGTGGATCCACTGTCATTCTTTCAGCAGCAACCCACCCTGAGATCGAAGCGGTGATAGCCGATAGCGCTTTCCCAGCGCTTGAGGATGTGCTTCATCTGAATATGCCTATCAAGTCTTTCCAGCCGCTTGTGATGGTTTGGGAATATTCGAGCGGTGCCGATATCGATGATGTGCGTCCGGTGGATGTGATTGGGGAGATCAGTCCACGTCCGGTATTCGTGATTGATAGTCAGGCGGGGAGTGCTGCTGTAGCGAATTCTCTTCCTCCCTTGTATACAGCAGCGCAGGAGCCAAAACAAATTTGGATAGAGACAGGTGTGCCGCATTTGGGAATGTTTGCGAATGATCCCGCAGGTTATGAAAGCAGGGTTATTGCATTTTTCAATGAGTACCTGATTTCTCAATAAATTGTGGGGGTTTCAGTAGTGGGAGGCTTTCAATTTACTGGACTAACTTTTGTAAGGTCTTTTTTATAACTTTTTTCCGACCATATTTCGTCCAAACAGGCGATGACATTCTCTCTACCTTCTCTTATACTTTAGTAAATTTAATAGTTCAAGGAGAGAGTATGAATGCCAAAAGGCCATTTCGTTTTATTCTTATATTCATCCTGGCAGTGGGGTTGGTGTTTTCAAGCCCTGTTACCCCGGCACAAGCGGCTACAACAATTACCGTGACCACCCTCATCGATGAAATCGATGGGACGACCTGCCCAGGGACGGACTGTTCGCTTCGAGAAGCTCTTCAAGCGGCGGGCTCGGGGGATACGATCAATTTTGGGGTCACAGGAAAAATTACGCTTACTATGGGGCAATTGGTTATTGGCTCGAGTTTGACCATTTCCGGCCCTGGATCGAGTTTGTTGATTGTCGACGGAAATAACGCTTCACGTGTATTCAACATAATCACTGGGTCATCTATTGTCAACATTTCCAACCTCACAGTACAAAATGGCCGGGTTGTGGACACTAGTTGCGGCGGAATTATGAATGTTGGCAATTTGACGCTCGACCATGTGATTGTGCAAAACAATAATGCGGTAAAAAATTCGAACAAATTTTCAAGCGGGGGAGGGATTTGTAGTATGTTTGGCGGTAATTTAATAATGACCAATAGTGAGGTCAAGAACAATTCCGCGAATTTCCTTGGCGGCGGTATTTATGCCAAAGGTGGGAATGTTACACTTACTGATGTAGTGATAGCTGGAAACACTGCCGTTGGCGATGAATCCGGTGGAAGTGGAGGGGGTATCTCCCTGGATGGAAATGCTGCCGCGGTTGATATTGCCACCTTTAATCGCATTCAACTGACAGGCAACCATGCAAAGAATGGCGGTGGAATGGATTCCACAAATTTTAAGACCGTGTCTGTGCAGAATAGTCTATTTTTTAATAATGATGCGGCCGCTGCTGGAGGCGGAATGGTCATTGGTGGTGTAAATGATCAATATACATTTACCAATGTGACGATCAGCGGAAATCAACAAACCCCAGATACCGGAAATGTTGGAGGCGGTGCAATTTGGCTGGATGAAGGCCCTTCGGTATCGGTGACATTTATCCACTCAACGATCACAAATAATACTGCCACAGGAGCGTTCGGGGGTGGAGGTATTTATCACGGTGGAACCGGTGTGGCAAACCTTAAGAACACGATCCTAGCCGGGAACAGTTCCGCCAATTCGACCGATGAGGATTGTTCCGGCTCATTTGTCTCTCAGGATTACAATATTATTCAGGATGCTGATGGGACATGTACCTTCAGCGGTACAACCACTCATAATGTTACCGGAGCATCTGGGGTGGTGAATGCTCTTGCAGATAATGGCGGCTCTTCACAAACACATTCCCTGCCTTCGAATAGCCCAGCGGTGGATGCCATCCCCGCTAATATAAACGGTTGCGGTGCAACCTACACTGTTGACCAGCGTGGCGCCTCTCGTCCTCAGGATGGTAATGGCGACACAACCGTTGCATGTGATATTGGCGCTTTTGAAATCGATTCTGCAAACCCGGTGGTGAGTTCCATCACCCGCGCGAATGCCAACCCGCCAGCCACTCCTACGGTTGAGTATCAGGTAACATTTTCTGAGAGCGTAAGCGGAGTGGATGCGAGTGATTTTGCCCTGACCCCAATTGGCGCAGTTGTTGGACATTCAATAACCAGCGTCAGCGGCTCGGGTAAGTTATATACAGTAGCGATTAATGTTGGCTATGGCAGTGGAACGGTGCGCCTCGACCTTGTGGATAATGACAGCGTTGTCGATGGTATAAATAACCCCCTGGGTGGTTCAGGTGCTGGAAATGGAAGTTTCAACACGGGCGAATCCTACAGTTCGATTCCACCTACATTTAGTGATGTTCCAACTTCTCATTTTGCCTTTCTCTTCATCGAGCAGTTGTTTGATGCAGGTATTACGGGCGGTTGTTCCACCAACCCGCTTTCCTATTGCCCGGAAAATTCAGTAACCCGCGCTCAAATGGCAATTTTCCTCGAACGCGGCATTCATGGATCGGGCTTTGTTCCCACCGATGTACTGCCTACATTTACCGATACTGCTGGAAACTTTGCCGAAGATTGGATCGAAGCCTTGAAAAATGATGGCATCACATCCGGCTGTGGGGCAGGGATCTACTGCCCGGATAACCCTGTGACCCGCGCTCAAATGGCGGTCTTTCTACTCAAGGCAAAACATGGCGCCTCCTTCACTCCGCCGGATGTTGTTCCTACCTTTACTGATACCGCTGGGAACTTCGCCGAAGACTGGATCGAACAGCTTGCTGCAGAAGGGATTACATCTGGCTGCGGAACGGGTATTTATTGCCCAGATAGCCCAGTAACCCGTGCACAAATGGCCATCTTCCTGGTTAAAGCGTTCAACCTGCCCTAAAGATTTTCATATAAAAATACAGCCCATTGTTGTGCAATGGGCTGTATTTTTATATTTGATGCTTATACCTTGCATAAGTGCTCTCGCCGCAGTCCTCGGCGGCGAGGACGCCGCCTTGAGCGG
>DAOQPR010000147.1:0-7223 GCA_035333265.1 Anaerolineales bacterium | reverse complement strand
GGGGAAGATGCGAAAGAGCGGGCGGAGAGGGTTGTCCGCTTGCTGAATGGGGAAGTTTAGTTGTGGGGTAGCCAATTAGTGTATATTATGGTAATATACAAATATGATTGTTCTTAGCCAACTCACGGGCTTTGATTGGGATGAGAGTAACCGCGAAAAGAACTGGGAAAAACACCAGGTTCTAGCAAGCGAGTGCGAAGAGATTTTTTTCAATCTGCCGTTATTACTTCAACCAGATCCAAATCACTCCCAAGAGGAACCGCGATATTTTGTTTTAGGGCACACAACTGCAAACAGGCGTTTATTTATTGCCTTTACTGTACGCGACAACAAAATTCGGGTGATTTCCGCCCGTGACATGAGCAAGAAGGAGCGAAAAATTTATGAGCAAGCCAATTCCTAAATTCAAGAATGAAGATGAAGAGCGCGAGTTCTGGAGCGATAATGACTCTTCCGACTATCTCAATTGGGAGAACGCCGAACGGGCATTGTTCCCGAATCTGAAACCTTCCACCAAGGCAATTTCCATTCGTTTGCCTGAATCGCTTTTAGATGCGTTACGTCAACTGGCAAATGAACGGGATGTGCCTTACCAGTCTTTGATCAAGATGTATTTGCAGGAACGAATCGAAGAGGATTTCAAAACAAGGCATTTGCCAAGCGGCGGATGATGGAGCAAAACGCGAGAACACTGGGATGAATGTCCCAGTGTTTTATTTGCGATGAAAAGAATCAAAAACTCGGAAGTTTCTGGCTTCCGAGTTTTGCTTTATGCAACAGTTTTTACATGCGGGTAATTGAGAATTCTCTCGTCTGAAGTGATCAGTTTGCATTTCATCACTCGCGCGGTTGCGACGATGATCTGGTCAGCGGGGTCTTTGTGAAACTCCCCAGGCAGGCGGTGGACTCGGTAGCAATTTCAGGAGTCAACTCGATGATTTGAACCCCAGGGTAACTCAATGCCTGCTTGAACCATTTCTCCAGTGGAATAGGCAATTCCAGTCTCTTGTTTTCAACCAGTTTGGCAATTTCCCAAAGAGAGATCGCGCTGATGCCGATTTCCCCATCTTCATTCGCTTCAATGACTTTCAATTGGCTGGCAGTCAATTTTTCGTCACCATGTACCCACCAAACCCAAATATGGGTATCCAACACGATCGTCTGGCAGATTCCCAGTCACTTGCCGCCACGCTTTTGAACGGGTCACGATAAACGATCGCCTTTCCGCGCAGGGGATATTTTGTGCGGCTCGCTTTCTTACCGCGACGAATCAACACTTCCACAGTTTCACCTGTGCGAAAGGGAAGCCCATTGATGGAAAGTTTTCCGCCTTTGGTGATGAGTGTTTTCGTACGAAATGTGTGGTGCATGATAACCTCTATCCGTTATTTTACACTGTTTCGAAGGAACACGAGAACACTGGGATGAATGTCCCAGTGTTTTGTTTTATGAGCGGGCAACAATCCTAATTTTTTCTTTTTGACTTACGACAAGTCCACTTTTGAGATTAGGAATTTCTTGAGCACCTTTCCCTCCGCCCTTCCCTAATCCCACAAGGGGACGATGAGGGAAGGGGGCTGGTCCGTTTGCGGAATGAGGTTTTGTCCGCGGCGGGGTTTGTGTTTGACAAAAGGTTTGGCTGGGGGTATATTCTCAATTGATTAATTGATTAATCAATTGAGAGGTAGTCATGCTTAAGACAATCAGTGCCACCAAAGCCCGAATCAACTTTGGGGATGTGATGAAACAAGCCAAGATCGCCCCCGTCATCGTGGAACGAGGCGGCAAGGCAGAAGTCGTTGTCCTTTCCAAAAAGGCATACGACCAATTGGTCGCGGCAAAAGCACATGCCGATGTGCAAAAACGCATTGAAGCCTTGCATGCAAAAATCCGTGCCGAGTTGAAGGGAAAATCTCTCACAGATATTTCCGAATTAATCCGCCAAGGGAGGGAAGAACGCGATGAGCAAATCAACAACAGCGTGCGTTGATGCCAGTGTTATTCTGCGATACGTGTTACAGCCTGAGAATATATCTGTTCAAAAGATATGGCAAACATGGATGGAAGGAGAAGTCAGTCTGGTTGCACCGTCCTTGTTGTTTTACGAAGTGACAAACGCGCTTTACCAGCAACAGCGGAATAACGTCCTTTCGGCTGAAACGATCTGGGAGACATTGGAATTATCACTTGAATTGCCGATCACATTGGTCAACGAGGCGAATTTGCATGTGAAAGCCCGTGAAATTGCCATGCGGTACAACCTCCCTGCTACTTATGATGCCCATTACCTTGCTCTGGCAGAGTGGATGGAAATCGACCTGTGGACGGCAGATATGAGGCTGGTCAATTCGTTGAAACCGTTCAAGGTGAAATGGGTCAAAGGGATTGAATAACGCGAGAACACTGGGATGAATGTCCCAGTGTTTTGATTTAATGGCATATTCAGAACCAAACGCCGTTGACAGTGTTCCCAATATTAATCTTATCGTTGGTGGAGTAAACATGGCACCCATTACTAAAGGACAAAAAGTATTCTTCGCGATCATTTGCGCGGCAGCATTATTGGTGGCTGTATTGGGGTTATTCAACCCTGAATATCTTGCATCCATTTTTACATGGCTTGTCCTACCGCCCTTGCATGCCCGTTTCGTTGGCGCCATTTATCTTTTCGGCGCCGTGTTCATGGCGGGCTGTCTCTTCGCCAAACAACAAGCAGAAGTCCGCTGGGGAGTGCAGATGATCGGCATCTGGACAGGCATGCTTTTCATCATTTCCATATTGAACTTAAGCGCCTTTGGATTGAATCTCCTCCCCGTTCAGATCTGGTTCGCCTCTTATATCATTTATCCCATTATCGCCATTTGGATGACCTTCCGTGACCCTGCTTCGATGAAGCCTGCGGCTCTTCCCGGTCCCGCGCTTGATTCGTGGGCGAAAAACTTTTTACTCGCCCAGGGCGTTATCATCTCATTGCTTGCCGTGGCATTGTTCCTTGCGCCGGAGTTTATGTCCACACTTTGGCCGTGGAAGGTCACGCCTACCCTCGCCCAAATGTATGCCGGACCCATGCTCTCTTATGGCGTTGGCAGTCTTGTCTACTCAAAGCAGGATCAATGGCTGGGTGTCCGTTCAATCGTGCCGGGGATGTTCAGTTTTGCCATCGTCACCATCATCGTATCGTTCATGCATTTCAGCCTGTTTTCCCTTGCCGAGCCTGCAGACCTGCTCTGGTTTGCCTGGTTCATTGCCTCATCTGTATTGCTTGGTATGATGACCCTGCGTTCTCTGAAAGCCGTGTTGTGATTTGAGGTGAAGTGACAGTAGGCTGAGAGCAATACACAAAACAAGATCAATTCATGGAGGCTGACCAGCATAAAGGAATGAAACAATGCACCTTTATTTGTTGCCTCTACCTGATAGGAAATGACAGTAAGCAAAATAAGGTTACCCATGTCTGACCGGTTAAATTTGAACCCTGGAGAACCTTATGAATAAAGACACTCTTCGACAAACTGCCAATGCCCTGTCCGTGCTGATTGCACTGATGGTGAACATCCTTGCCAGTGCCCTGCCCCTCAATGGGCAGAATACCGGTGAGATCTCAGACCGCTTTCTGGTGTACTTCGTCCCTGCTGGCTATGTCTTTGCCATTTGGGGTGTGATCTACATTGGCTGGATCGCATTCACCATGTACCAGTTCCGTACTGGGCAAAGGGAAAGTCCGCGTTTACGCAGGTTGGGTTACCTCTTCGCGTTTAGCGGGGTCTTCAACGCCCTATGGCTGGTTTGCTGGCACTACAATGCCTTTGGATGGAGCGCGTTGGTAATGCTGGCCCTGCTTGGGTTGTTGATCGCCTCCTATCTTCGATTGGATGTCGGGCGGACCGCCTCCAGCCCTGCCGAGAGGTGGTCTGTGGATATTCCCTTTAGCATTTACCTTGGCTGGATCACAGTCGCAACCGTAGCCAATATTACAGACTTTCTATATTGGGTCAATTGGAATGGCTTGGGAATTGCTCCACAAGTTTGGGCGGTCGTCATGCTGGCTGCGGCCTGTCTCATCGGCTTGTTCATGACCCTGACCCGCAGAGATAGCGGCTACGTATTTGTGCTGGTCTGGTCTTTCATTGGCATCGCCGTAAAACAATCTGCAGAACCATTGGTGGCGAACTCTGCCTGGGGCGCCGCTGTTTTGATGTTGGCCTTTGCCGTGTACAGCATTGTTCAAAGAAGGCGCGCTTGAAGCTTTTCCAGAAAAAAACATAATTATCCTGAATTTCATATGGGATGCGGATTCACACTTATCCGCATCCCATATGCTCTTAAAAATGAACTTCCGGCGAACCTTTATTTCGAGGTGAGCCATGTGTGTACAGGGGTGAACAACCCACCAAATAGGGGGAGAGGTTCCCAACCTCCGCGGGCAGACATAACAAAGCAGGCACGTTATCCTTTGGCTATCAATGATGGATGTAGGGAGTTTGCTCCCGAACTCCAAAAGGAGATGGCCCATGCAAACAAACCTTGTTCTCGAACAACCTGCTTATAAAACCTCTACTTTTGAATTTTTGTGGAAGGTCTTTCGTAATCCGCTGGATGCGTTGACTGACCTTGCAAATGAACAGGGCGATATTGCGCGAGTCAAACTTCGCAAGCGTGATCTGTTTTTGCTCAACCACCCGGCTTTCATCGAAGAGGTGTTGGTTAAACAAGCCGATACCTTCATCAAAGGCCCCAGCTTGCAGCGCGCCCGAGTCATTTTGGGAGATGGCCTGCTCACCAGCGAGGGCAATGAACACCTTGTTCAACGTCGCGCCCTTCAACCCGCATTTCACCGGCACCAAATGGAAGAGTATCTTCCGTTGATGAGCGACAATGTACTTGCTCATATTGCCGCATGGCAGAATGGCGGGCGGGTGAATATGTCTGAAGGAATGATGCGGCTGACGCTCAACATCGCCTTGTGGTCATTCTTTGGCAGCGCGCCCGAAGGGACGGTGGAAAAAGTAAGCGCTTCAATGAAGACACTGGTGCGGCTTTTTCCGCTGGCGCAAATGCCTTTGCCAGAGTCCGCTCGCAGCTTGTTCCCAAGTTTCAAGGAGGCCAAAGCAGATTTGAGCGCGGTCACTGAGGCGTTGCTTCAACATCCACAGATCGAACGCGCGCTTATCCATATCCTCAAACAGAACAACAATGGGCAGTTCAGTGATGTGCAGATGCACGCCCATGCGCTTACCTTTTTATTGGCAGGTCATGAAACTACTGCGCTTTTGCTCGCCTGGTGTTGGGATCTGCTCGCGCATCATCCAATGGCGCAATCCATTTTGCAGGCCGAAGTCGATTCTGTTTTGGGCGACCACCTGCCCACGCCCGAAGATATTCAAAAACTTCCATTCACACGCGCCGTTGTGAAAGAGACTCTGCGAATGCGCCCGCCCGCCTGGGCAATGGGACGCGAAGCCATGCAGGATTGCGAGATCGGCGGGATGAACATTCCGGCTGGCTCGACGGTGCTGATGAGTCAATGGGTGACGCAGCATGATCCGCGTTTCTTTGACGAACCGCTTCACTTCCGCCCCGAACGCTGGTTCGACCTCGATGGGCCTGCAACTCCCCGGTACAGTTTCTTCCCCTTCGGCGGCGGAAGCCGGGTCTGCATCGGCGAGCACTTTGCCATGACCGAGGCGATTGCGGTGCTGGCTGTGATTGCACGCCGTTGGAATATTTCACCAACCCAGCCCGCTCTTGCAAAACCAAAACCAAGTGTGACCTTGCGCCCTGAGAAGGATGTGAAAGTGATCGTAACGAAACGTTGATTCCGTCTCCGGTGGTTTTGATATGAGCAGGACAAACATCTGCTCTACCGGACTACCGGATATATAAAAAGATTTGGAGATATCAAATGAAACCCAACCTTCGCCCTTTTATTCTTTCCCTCATCGTTGCTTCATTGCTTGCCGCCTGTACGATGGGCTCGGCTCCCACGCCTGAAACAGCATCGCAGGATGCCATCAACACAGCGGTGGCCGGAACCCAACAGGCATCCGCGCTGGCTCAAGCGACCGTCAACTCTTCTGTATTGACCGCCATGCCAGCCACGCCCACACCCGGCCCCACGGTTGATTATGTGACCCTGACCGAAGAAGAACTCGCCGCGCTGATCGACCAGGCCGTTGCCGAAGCCATCGCCGCCACCGAGCAGACCACCACAAACGTCTATTATGTGACAGAAGATGATGCTGTCACCACCGAAGAAGTGGCATATGTCTATGATTACTATTACTATGCCGATTACTATGTGGAATATGCCGAAGATCTGATCGATGAATACTATGCCCTATACTCCGACCTTGCCTATGAGATGATCGCAGAAATGAATGCCATCGAAGCTGAGTTGAATCAAATGAACGATACGCTCAGTTCCATAGATCAGTCGCTGCAACAGATCAGTTCCACCCTCGATCAGGGACTGGCTCTTGCAGAAGAGACCATCGCCCAGCTTGAAACCGCCGCCCAAACGGCGCAGGCCAATGCCCAGGCGCTGCAATCTCAGGCGCAGGATATGATGTCCACCCTGCAGCTCGATCAGCAAAACCGCCTGAATCAGATTTCACAGATCCAGCCGAATAATATTCCCACCGATAAACTCACGGCTCTACAATCAGCCTTCTCTTTCCTGGACTTTGCCAATGGCGCATTGAGTGACAACAAACTTTCCCGCGATGAGTTGACAAATCTCATGCAGCTTGGCAAGAACGCCCAGGCTGGCTTCCAGAAATTTGGCGGCGCCGATGCGCTTGGCCCGGATATGACTCAGTTTGCAGGCAAGTTCGATGAGATCGGTCAGCAGTTCGCCCGCGGTGAGATCAACCACGGCCGCGAGAACCTCAACGGATTTGAAGCTTCACTGGGAAATCGTCCGGATTTTAGTGGAGTTGGCGGCAGCGGTAACGGCCCCGGAGGAAATGGCCCGGGTGGGAACGGCCCGGGTGGCGGTGGTTTGCCCGGCCCTCGCCCATAAGCGACCCTGTTCTCTGCAAGCAACTTGCTTGCAGAGAATTATTTTTGTAGGGAGAGGGATAAGTTTATTCTTTCAAAGAGTTCCGGGTTGCTTTTTTGCATTCGCCCGCTTTCGCTGGTGATCGCCAGCAGAAGACTCACAGCAAGGGTGAAAACGATCAACAGGGTTGCCAGCGTCGAACCCAGCTTTGAGGAAATGGATT
>DAOQPR010000146.1:0-7229 GCA_035333265.1 Anaerolineales bacterium | reverse complement strand
CCGAAGAATCAACTCGTTATATGTTTCCGTTCTTTGCACAAGGTATTGGAAGCCAATAAAAAACGTCCCAAGTGGAAAACAAAACTCGTTGAACAGCAGAACCTGCGTTGGTTCCGCACAACCTTGTTAGGCTATATCCCCGGCTGGACGCCGCCCGTCAAACCTGTGGGCATCTGGCGTGAAGTACGGCTCGAATCGGTTGAAGTCGCCAGCTTGAACGACTATTCATTGCAAACCTCACTTCAAAACGATCATGGCATCATCAAGCTCAAAGCGGACATCGATTATGTCGGTGACCAACCTTGCGAGATTTTCTTTGAATTCAACGGCCAAACGCACAGCCTGTTCAACGGTTCGGCTTCCATTATTCAATTGGATAAAGAGATCACAATTCCCGGCATCCACGCATGGATGCCGCACACACATGGGACGCCGACTCTTTATCAGTGTAGGTTAATGCTCAGGGCTGGCGGGCAGGTTCAGGTCATGCAAGAGGCGCGAATCGGGTTTCGTCAGGTCGAGTTGGATCAGGAAAATGGACTCTTTCAGATTAAGGTCAATGGCCGATCTGTCTTCGCTCGCGGGGCAGTGTGGACGGTGAGTGACATTGTTTCGTTGAATGGCGATCTGAAAACTGCACTGATCCTTGCACGTGATGCAGGCATGAACATGCTGCGTGTCGGCGGAACGATGACGTATGAGCGCGATGAGTTCTATGACCTGTGTGATGAATTGGGCGTCATGGTCTGGCAGGATTTTATGTTCGCGAATATGGATTACCCCGTAAAGGATGAAGCCTTTCACGAAAATATCCTGACCGAAGCAACCCAGCAATTGAAGCGGTTGGGCATTCATGCGTGTGTTGTAGCCTATTGCGGAAACAGCGAAGTGGAGCAACAGGCAGCCATGCTGGGCATTCCATCTGAGATGTGGCGCAATGACTGGTTCGGCTCGGAATTACCCGCATTGATCCATAGCCTTCATACGAATTCGATCTATGTGCCATCTTCACCCAGCGGTGGGACGCTGCCTTTTTATACCAGCACAGGCGTGACGCATTATTACGGGGTCGGCGCCTATTTGCGGGACGTGAGCGATGTGCGCCGCGCGAATGTAAAGTTTACGCCGGAGTGTTTGGGCTTTTCAAATGTTCCTGATGATGTAAATATTGCCAAGCGCATGGGGGATCTGTCTGTATCAACACACCATCCGCACTGGAAGAAAGGTGTCCCCAGAGATAACGGCGCAGGCTGGGATTTCGAAGATGTACGCGATCATTATGCAGGCGAGTTGTTCGGCATCAACCCTGTTCAACTTCGCAGCGCCGATACAGAACGTTATCTTGCGCTTTCACGCGTTGTCAGCGGCGAGATGATGAGCCAGGTCTTTTCGGAGTGGCGGTCTTCATACAGCCAATGTGGCGGCGGTCTGGTTTGGTTTTATAAAGACCTTGTGCCCGGCGCGGGGTGGGGTGTGCTCGATAGTGAGAACCGACCCAAGGCCGCTTATTATTTTCTCAAACGTGTCTTTCAACCTGTGGCTGTTCTCATCACAGATGAAGGATTGCAGGGTTTGCATTTGCATCTCGTCAATGAAACGCCTGAGAGGTTTCATGGCATGCTCGAATTTTGCATGCTGCGCGACGGGCATGTGATGGTTGCAAACGTTAAGCGTGAAGTTTTCCTGGAAGCAGGCCAATTACTTACCCTCCATGCAGAGGAAATGCTGGGCGGGTTTTATGACACAGCCTATGCCTACCGTTTCGGCGCACCCAAACATGAGGTGGCCTGTGTCACCCTGAGGGATGAAGAAGGCAACGTTGTAAGCCAGCAATTTCATTTTCCGCTCAGGCAGTTGCCTGTCATGGTTACGCCCAAAGTGGAGGGCAGGCTCAGCGAAATAGGAAACGGTCTTTATCAACTCACTCTTCACTCAGATCGTTTCCTGTATGCAGTTGAAATTCAATGCGAAGATCATCTTCCCAGCGATAATTATTTCCACCTTATGCCGAATGAAAGCAGGGTCATTTCACTTTTATCCATATCCGTCACTGCCTCCGGCGCTCCAAATATCCATATTCGTTCCATCAATACGCAAGGGATCGACTTAATATGACGATACAAAATATTCCCTTTTATGTAGAAATGGGCAGGGATGTTTTACTGGCCTGGTGTCACCTGCCCGAACAACCTGTCGATCATGCTGTCCTGATCTGCCCGCCGGTCGGACATGAGTTCATCAATTCCTATCGCGGCCTGCGCCATCTGGCAGACGGTTTCGCACGCAAAGGCATCGTTGCCTTTCGCATGGAATATCAAGGCGTGGGTGATTCGTCAGGTCTGGATACCGACCCGGACCGAATTCAAAAATGGCTGGCCAGTATCGAACGTGTTTATAAATTTATCAAGGATACCTGCGGAGTAAAGCGCATCAGCCTGGTAGGGTTGCGCATGGGCGCCACACTTGCCACCCTGGTTTCCAACCGCCTTGAAATTGAAGCGCTCTGCTTATGGGAGCCAGTCACCGAAGGACGACGCTACATCCGCGAGATGCTGGCGCTTCAACGAACGGGGGAAAATGCCGATCAGGATGTCGACAGCACCTCGTTGGAGGGAGGCGGATTTGTCATTACACGCGAGACAATGAACGACATCCTTGCACTTTCCATGCCGCAGATCACCCCCACGGCCAGGCATATCTTCCTCTTCTCCAGCGATGACATGCCCACACCCGGCAGCCTTATCGAGGAATGGTCGTCGCGCAAGATCATCTTTCTACATTCGACTCTGCCCGGCTATGCAGACATGATGGCCCTGCCACATCACAGTAAAGTTCCATCCAAAGCCATCGAACAGATCAGCGAAACAGTAATCCGAGCAAACATTCCGGCTATTCACATTAGTTGCGATTCCTTCATGAGGTTGAAGGATCATCAACAGGCGCGCTTCGATTGCTACACCTATGGATTAAGCGCCAAGGAAAGCATGGATGCAGGCGGAGGATTCCCGGTCAGCGAGACACTTTGCCATATCCCAAACACGCCTCTCTTCGGGATCCTGAGCCTGCCTCTGCTTCGAGATGCCGAACACAAGCCGACAGTTTTACTGCTCAACTCAGGTTCCGTGCATCGCGTCGGCCCCAATCGCAATTACATATACATTGTGCGCCAGTTATTATCCCAGGGCATCAGCGTCATGCGGCTGGACCTCCTCGGCCTGGGCGACAGCCTGCACCCCGATCCATCCCTGGAAAATAACCCGTACATGCCCGAAGCGCTGGATAACGTCCGGGATGCAATTGCCTTTCTAAAGGAACATCACCGAGTGAACAATATCATCCTGATGGGGGTTTGCTCCGGGGCGTATACCTCATTCCAATTCGCATTGCATTCGCATGAAGAGACGCTCCATGCGATCATGCCCATCAATCCACTGACCTTTTACTGGCGCGAAGGCATGTCTTTGGATGTGGCGCCCTCCAACACCTACTTCGAGTGGAATCAATATCAGGAGTCGATGCGCCGAAAAGATAAATGGATGAAGGTCCTGCGTGGCGAGAAGAATATTCCGGAGCTGGCAGCCACTGTAATATCCGTCGTGAAGATCAAATCGAAGGCATTTGTTGAGCCCATTCTCAATCAGACCCGGCGTTTACTGGGTGAAAAGAACATTGAAGACCTCTCCCATGACCTGGAACAAGTCATCCGCCATGGCAGGCAGGTCAGGTTCATCTTTGCCGTAGGTGACCCTGGTTATCAACTTCTGCTCGACGGCGCCCGGAAGACCGTCACCAAACTTCAAGATAAAAAATCGCTTCACCTGGAATTTATTCCCAAAGCCAACCACAATTTCTCCTCCCACCTTGGGCGCACCCAGCTTTTGAAGAAACTCAATGATCATTTTTCAGAAAGTTATTGAGCAGGTAAAAGACCAACGGAGGCCGGATCGGCCTCCTCTTAATTTAACTTTCCTGACCGGCTTTTCATCGTGTCAGATGGTTTATTAGATTTCTTGAAAATGGCATTAATAGCAGCTTATAGAAATTGGATTAAACGATGCACTAGGTGAAGGGCTGCTTTATGGCATAAGTTTTAGTTTGATTGGTGCCCTTTGGTATGGCGGCTTTGATGTAATCCAACATTATATTCTGCGCCTTATTCTGTTGCTCCAAGGTTACACACCTGGTGACTACACCCGCTTCCTTGACTACGCCGTTGATCGTATCATCCTCCAAAAAGTTGGCGGTGGATATCGATTTATTCATCGGCTATTACTCGAACATTTTGCAGAGATGTATAAAGAATAAGCGGAGACCAACCTGGTCTCCGCTGTTTTATGGATGTGATTAATGTCCACCTGACGGCGTGGCTTGCATACTGCCGCGCCCGCTCCATTTGCTGGGCCAGCCGGGCAGGAATGCACCAATGATCAAAGCCACGATGGAGGCATAGAAGGTCAGCTGGTAGGCATTTTCGAAGCCTCTCATGCTGGAGTCGCAGGCAGCTTGCAGTGTGGATAAAATTTTCGTTTTCGCCGCATCAGCCGAAGGTCCGGGCAGGGAGGCGAGGGTTGCGGCCGCACCGGACGGGAGGTTATCTTCCGCGTTGACACCGGGAGTCTCACAAACGCCAAAACTCACAGAAGAATCGGTTTGCTGCTCTTGGAATTGGTCTTGTTGGGCGCGAATCTCGGCAGGGATGGATGAGGAAAAAATGGTCGCCAGAGTGGCAACTGCCACTGCCTGCACTACGAAGCGTGTACTGTTGAGCAACGATGATCCGCGCGGCAGCTTGTCAAGAGGGATGCTGCTCAATGCGGCGACAAAGGAAGTTTGAAGTGTGAGCCCAACTGCAAGCCCGCGTAAAGCCAATAGGAAGAAAATATAGGAAATGGGTGTGTCGCCTTGGATCTTCGCAAGCTGCCATGTGTTGATACAAAGCAACAGGAAGCCAACGACCAGATTCATACGTGGGCCGATCTTATCGTACAACCTGCCAGCCAATGGTGTTGTGATACCTGAAGTGAGCGCGACACCCAAAAGAATACCCCCTGCCTGCAAGGCAGTCCGACCACGGAAGGCCTGCAAATAGATCGGCATTAAAAATTCTGCACCGAAGAGAGCAATGGTGGCAACATACCCAACAAAAGCCGCGTTAAGAAAAATGGGATTCTTAAAAAGAGGCAAAGTGGTCATGGGATCTTTGGCTACATATAACTCTACAATGGTATGTGCGATCAGCGCTGCCACACCGATTCCCAGGAACATCAAGGTGGTGCTGCCGGTCCAGCCATTCGTCTCTGCAATGCTGGCAGCATAAAGCACGGCTCCAAAGCCTATGACGGCCGTGATCAACCCCAGCGGGTCAAAGGATGGCTTACGTTCCACGCGGTAATCCAATAGGAAGCGCGAACCAAGGAAGACACCAACGATGCCGATCGGAACGTTGATGAAGAAGATATACCGCCAGAGATTCAGATCCACCAGCCAACCACCAAGGATCGGTCCGAGTGCAGGGGCAAATACCAGGGCAATGCCAAAATAACCAAGGGCTGTCCCTTGCTCCTTCGGTGGAAAGGCGCGATAAAGTTGTGCCGGTCCCAAAGGCTGGGCAATACCTCCGCCAAATCCTTGAAGCGCACGCGCTGCGATCAGCCAGCCGAGTGAGGGGGCAAAGCCACATAATAAAGAGCCAAACACAAATAGCGATAACCCCAGCAAATAAACACGTTTGATTCCAAAGCGATCAGCCAGAAAACCGGAAACCGGCGTGGTCACACCGAGAGAAAGGACATAAATGCTCAGCACCCACTGCGCATCGGCCAGGGTGGCGCCAAATTCCCGGCGCAGGGTTGGAAAGGCAATATTCACGACCGTTGAATCCAGAATGATCATGAAAATACCGAACATGACGGAGATCAAGATCTTCCATTTTTGCTCCAACCCACTGGAATTGGCATTAGTGTTTGCTTCAACATTCATAACTAAAAGAGACCTTTCATGGGAATGGGATATGCCAAATGTGAACTACATTTTTCCGTAGAACAAAAAGTAGACACTTGGATTTTGAAAAGTCTTACTTATTGGAAAAACGCTTCTTCCCCCGCTCAAACCTGTTCTGTTCACCGGATCGATATTCCCCCGTTTGGGCTCAACAAAAAACGACTTGCCCAATCGAGAAACAAGTCGTTTTTTATTATCCAGCGCCCAGTTGTTTGGGCGCTAGTAATTCGTTGTCCGATCGATCAGGCCTTGCTCACGGGCAATATGGTCACACCAGCGGAACACCCAGACGCTGATAACCCCAAAGAAAATGCTTAACCCGGCCATGATTCCCAGAATTTGAAGATTACTCAGATTTGCCAATGTGGGAAATGCACTAGCCACATTCCCAACCAGAGAGCGCCGCAGCAATTCCAACCAATAAGTGGTCGGCATGAAATATCCGATCGGGCGCAGCCATGTTGGCAAAATATCCAATGGGAAAATTGCACCGCTGAAAATATACAATGCGCCTGCTGTGGCCTCACCAATAAAGCCTTCATGCCGGGCCAGGGTCAGGGTCAAACCAGCTAGCAGCAGACCCAACATTGCCAGCATCACCACACCGACAAATAGAGTGGTAAAGAATAACAGCCAGTTCACTTCTGCAAAATTGATTCGCACATTCAAGAAAAGGACACCTGCCGCCAGGGTAATGAACACTGCAATGGAACCGGTAATGAAACGCGCCACTCCGCGTCCAAGTAAATAAAGTGGAATATGGATCGGCGCAATGTACATATATTTGAGCGTCTTATAATGTTCGCGGTCATCCACCACTGCCCACGAAACGCCAGTCATGACAGCACCGACATAAATGTAAAAGGCATTGCCCAAATAAATGTATGGGAACAGGGCCGTATCGTATTTTCCGCCTGAAATGATTCCGTACATGATGACCAGAATCGCCGCCCCTGAAATGGGTTTAACGATGGAATACACTGCGAACAGGAATGGGTCCGTCCAATTGGACTCGATCAACCATCCCAGCCAGGCTGCCATGCGAAACGAGCGCCAAAAAGTTGCAGTTGAAGTTGTTGAGGTTTGCATATTTTTTCCTTTAGGAGTGGAGCAATAAGAAATGAGATGTAAGTAATGAGAAAGCATCCCCTTCATTACTCATGTCTCTTAACTTGTTACTTCGCTATCTCCGACTCTCCGTAATCCGTCCCTCGCGTACGGCCAGCTTT
>DAOQPR010000145.1:0-7239 GCA_035333265.1 Anaerolineales bacterium | reverse complement strand
CGGGATGTCTCGCCGCGCCCTGGTAATACGAAGCCGAGCCTTTGATGGTCTGCAAAACCAGTTGTTCCGCAATGCGGCGCGGAAAGCCCATGTGAACGCCCGCATCGATCAGCGCCTCGGTGAAGAGGAACACATACGCAGGGCCCGAACCCGATAAAGCCGTTGCCATGTCGAGATAGCTTTCATCTTCCACGAAGACTTCCTCACCCAATGCACCGAGGATGGCACGCGTCATCTCCTGCTGTTCCTCGGTCACTTCTTTAGAGGCCGTCCAGACCGTAATCCCTTCGCCGATCTGCCCGGGTGTATTCGGCATCGAGCGCACGATGGCTTTGTGCTTCAAACCTGTGCCGATCTTCTTCATGGTCGCGCCTGCAATAATGGATAAAACAAGGGCATCGCTTCGGACTCCCTTTAGCCCCTTCATCACTTCGGTCAGTCGCTGCGGTTTGACGGAGAGCACCACCACGTCCGCGCCGTGGCTGGCCGCAGAATTATCAGTGGTGAATTGGATGCCGTATTTCTTGCTCAACTCTGTGCCGCGTGCTTCCCGCGGGCCAGAGGCTGTAATATTCTTTGCATCCGCCAGTTTTTTGTTGAGCAAGCCCGCGATCATGGCTTCAGCCATCACACCGGGGCCAATGAATGCGATTTTCTTTTTTAGCATGAGGTTCTCCAAACGATATTATAAAGAAAGCAGACGGAAGGCCGTCTGCTTTCTAAAGTGTGCTCAAAAATTATTACCTGCCAATATATTGCAGCGCCACACGCAGACGTTCTTCCACATCCTTGGGCGCATCTTTGGGCAGGGCCTGCAATGCCGCCTGTGCTTCCACCACAGAATACCCAAGCGCGGTCAGCGCGGCCAGCACTTCGCTGTCATAATCTGCCAGCGCGGCGATCTTGCCGAGCGCATCCGTTGGCTTGAGTTTGTCCTTGAGGTGGATCGCCATTTTTTGCGCGGTCTTCTTGCCCACACCGGGCACTTTGTTAAGCAGTTCCTCTTCATCCGCAAAGATGGCGCGTTGAATGGTCTCCAGCGTCAGCGTGGAAAGAACCGATAATGCCACTTTGGGACCGACGCCATCCACACCGAGCAGGATGTTGAACAGATCGCGGTCCGACTGCGATTCGAACCCATAAAGAGTCAACGCATCCTCTCTCACGACCAGATGCGTGAACAAAAAGAGCATTTCCCCCGCCTTGGCATTCGTCCGCACTGGCGCCGGGACAAAGACCCTCAGCCCCACCCCGCCGACTTCGACGATGAGGGCGTTATCTTCAACATGCTGAACTTCTCCGCGTAAGCTGGCAATCATGTTTGTATTTTACCGTATCCATTGTAGGGGCGGGGTTACCCCGCCCCTACAATATTATTCATATCTTGCCGTATTCAGGTGGGTGATGGCAATCGCCAGTGCATCAGCGGCATCGTCTGGTTTGGGGATGGAGTCAAGTTGCAACAACGCCCGCACCATTTCCTGCACCTGGCGTTTATCGGCGCTTCCATAGCCCGCCACGGCCTGTTTGACTTCGTTGGGGGTGTATTCAGATGTAGCGATGCCTGCCTTTTCAAGCGCGAGCAACACCACTCCACGGGCTTGTCCCACCGCGATACCGGTGGTGATATTCTTCGAGAAGAACAGTTTTTCCACGGCGGCGGTTTCGGGTTTGTGTTTCTTCAACAGTTTATTAAGGTCATCAAAGAGCATCACCAGGCGGGCCGAGGCTGTCGCTTCTTTTGGGGTGAGGATCACGCCAAAAGCAACGGCAACCAGCTCCCCATCTGGCAGGAGGCGCACAATGCCATAGCCTGTTGTGGCAGTACCGGGGTCAATTCCAAGGGCGAGGGTCATGTATCTATTTTAAACGACAAAGTTTCACAAATGATGAATTTTGGATTCCCCGCTATGGCAGGGGCTTAGCCCCTGTCATAGCTACAAATGACTACATAGAAATTCTACTTCTGGAACTAACTCTTTACAGGCAAATTTGCGCCGCAGTAGGCACAGGCCGCCTGGTCTCCACTCCATTTCACCTCGCTGGCGCGGACGGGGCCGCCGCATCTGGGGCAGGTTGCGGGCAACAGGCCGGGGCGTTGAAAAGAAGCCTGGGCGGGTGGAGCAGGCCTCGGCGCAGGGGGAGGCGCGTGGAAGGGAGGCGGGTCAAAATGTGGCGGCGGGCCGGGCTCTTCGGGCGGTCGTCTTTCGCGAAAGGAACCGACGAGGATAAACAGCCCGATCACGATCAGGATCATCGGCCACCAGTTCTTGCCCCCGCCGGAAAAGAGGACAGCCATGATGATCAGCCAGATCCACCCGCCGCGAAAAGGGCGGAACATGGGCGGGCCATAACGATATCTTTTGTGTTTGTGCATTTTGAAATCCTTTGTGATACTCGTATTATACGTGCTGGGATGGTGGAGGTTTCGCCGTGTTTACACCTTCGCGTTCCCGGCACTTGGTGGTAAATTTCTTCTTACACTCCACACAAAGGTGGCCTCCATGCTGCAGAAGAATCCCGAACTCACCATCCCGCTCAATAATCCCTTTCAGAACGATAAGCTCGAACGGGATAAGGTCGCCGATAACCTGACCCTGCTGGTGGAATCAACCACCCAGCCGTTTGTGATCAGCGTGCAGGCGCCCTCGGGTTGGGGCAAGACCACTTTCATTAAGATGTGGAAGACCCAATTGGAATCGTTGGGTCATATTTGTTTTTATTTCAATGCCTGGGAGAATGATTTCGTCAACGACCCGTTGATCGCTTTTGTGGGTGAGATCAACAAGGTGACGCTCGATAAGGGTCCCATAAGCCAGTGGAATACACAACTAAAACAGTTACAGAATTTTGGCGGCAAGATCGTGCGCCGTGCCCTGCCTCTGACGATTCAAATTGCCACGCAGGGCCTGCTTGGGCAGGAGGCGGTCAAACAAGCCTCGACCCTGCTGTTCGCCAGCGGAGGCGAGATCGCCAACTTTGCCTCGCAGCTTGCTGAGGAGAACATCCGTCAATATGAAAACGATAAGAATGGCATCCGCGAATTTCGGCATGAATTGAAACAATTCATGAAGTCGCTTTCAGCCGGGCAGGGCAAACGTCCGCCGGTGGTGTTCTTCATCGATGAACTCGACCGCTGCCGCCCGGACTTTACCATTCGCCTGCTTGAACGCATCAAACAAATTTTCAGCGTTGAAGGCATTGTCTTCGTCCTCGGCGTCGACCGTGCCCAGTTGGAGCAGGCCATCAAATCGGTGCATGGCGAGGGCATTGACCGCGATGGCTATCTGCGCCGCTTCGTCGATTACACCGTCAACCTGCCCGAGCCGACAGTTGAAAAATATGTCACCTTTCTTTTTGAGCGCTTCAAATTAAAGGAGGTGTTCACCAAACGCCGCAGCGGGCGTGAAGAAAGCGAATCGCTCACGCGTGCCTTTGTCAGCCTGGCAAAGACCTATCACTTTAGCCTGCGCGTCATCGAGCAATGTTTTACCGAGATCAATCTTGCCTTGCGAACAACGCCCATGAATGAAAGGGTCTTCCCCTTTTTGCTTGCTTTAGTGATCGCGCTCAAAGTGGAGAAGCCCGCCTCCTACAACCTTTTGCTTGCCAGCCTTTCAGCAGCCGATCTCACTGCTTTGGTCTCCACCCTTAAACAGGAACTTGACCTCAAAGACCGCATCCACAAATGGACGTTGTCTCAATTTGAAGCCTATCTCATCAGCGGCCTTCTTGAAGACCCAACACAACGGGCCGAAGCTCTTGGCGCGCTTAAGACCAGCGCTGTCAGCCAGAATCCCATCGAACGCAGTTATGCCCAACAAACCTTGCGCTTCGTCGAGCAGATTCAGATCGACGGCTCGGCCAATGCCATCAAAGACCTGGTTTCACGCCTGAGCCTGTTGCAAAGACTCACCGTTGCTTGACCGGTTTGTCAATTCAAAAGGGCCGCCCTTTCGAGTACCGCAGAGGGATGGTCAAGTTGTGCCAATTCCATACAATCCGGCTTCATGAAACTTAAACGATTCTTTCCATCTCTCATTCTTTTATTTCTATCTCTGGCGATTCTGGTTGCCGTCCCTGTTATTCTCTATTTTTCTTCCGACTATCCCAAAGACCTCGCTCTTAAACTCAGCCTCAATCTAAAACAAGGCTTGGGGCTGGCGGCAGTCATCATCCTGCCATTATGGCTTGGCGCGGGTCTCACTGCATTGTTGAATCTCATTAAAGATGGCCGTGTTCGCAGACTTGTTTCATTGGGCACTTACATTGGCTCTTTCTTTATTTGCGTTCTCCTGCCCATCCTTGGTGTTTTTGCAGTGTATGGAATTTTCTCCATTGGCGAAGGTTGGAAACGTCTGCCAGATCCGCCCGAAACTCCGGTTGCCATTGCGGCTGCTTCCCGGGGTTCCGTTGTCATTGAAACGGAAGGCGGCTCATACTATTACTGTATTGTGAACAATGAGTTATGTTGGCAGCCGGAGAACAAACCCGAAGACCGCCTGATCGGCGATGAGTACGATAATCAATTGACCGGCAACATGCCCCAAATCGCGCCGCCCGGCACAGCAGTGGATATTCTCGGCGTTACACATCGCGCAGCAGCGGCGAAATATGAAACTCATTATGCGGTTCTGGAGGATGGAACCGTTTGGTATCTGGTTCGGGAGGTCAATAATTTTGCAGGCGCTTTTGTCGCATTTTTTGCTGCGATTTTCCTCTTACCTGTTGCAGGCGGCTCGGCCATTATGTTAACAGGCGCAGGTGTGGTATCTGCTTCTCGTTGGCTGGCAGACCGAATTTGGCCTGAGCCGCTGGCGCCTCCAACAGCAACTCCCGAAGATCCATCCTGATATCTATCAAACAAAAATCCCCTTCTTCTCCACAGAAGGGGATTTGCTTTATCCTTCCAGCACTTCGAATTCGTTCGTGATCTCCACCACATCCTTAAGCGTAACGTAAACGGAACAGTATTTTTCCTCGCTAAGTTCAATGGCCTTGCGCACTTTTTCCGGGTCGATGCCCTTGCCAATGACCTGGAAACGGATACTGATCTTTCGAAACTTCCAAGGCGGATCATCATCCTGCACCGCCTCCGCACTGACTTTGAGCTGGCTCAGTTCCTGACGTTGTTTCCTCAGGATCTCGACCACATCATGAGAGGAACAGCCAATCAACGACATGACTAACAGGTCCGAAGCGCCAACCCGGCCTGCTCCATTAATGGGGATGCGATGTCCATCCCGATCTTGAACTGTGAATGATTCTTGTGAATCCCAATTGAGTGATACTTGTTTCGTTGCCATGCGGCGAGTATACATGATTTAGAAAGAAAAATGAAACTGCCTTCTCATGGTACGATAGGTGTGGAGAACGTCATGTATCTTTTTGTCCTTGCTGCCCTGGCCCTGGCTGCGCTGGAGTCGCTGGCCTTGTGGAAGAATCGTTTTTGGCTGGAAGTGATCGCCAAGCCGGGGGTGATGCTTGTATTATTCATCTGGTTATTCACCTCAGTCGGGCTGAATGGCCCATTGCTCTGGTTTGGGGTCGGGATTCTTTTATCGTTGGCGGGTGACGTGTTTTTGATGATTTCCCTTGATCGGTTTTTCCTTGCCGGGCTGGTTGTATTCCTGCTTGCCCATATCGCCTATGTGATCGGATTCAACCTGCCCCTGCCTGCACTGACTTCATGGGGGGTCATCCTGGCGATATTGATCGGTTTTGGCGGGGCGCGTGTGATTCGCCGCATTCTTTCTGCGGTGGTTGCAAATGGACAGGCTCGAATGCGCATCCCGATTATCTTGTACAGCATGGTCATTTCCCTGATGCTGCTTTCTGCTGCGATGAAACTCGCCGACCTGACGTGGAATGCAGGAGCTGCGCTGCTGGTGGGCTTTGGCGCTTTTCTTTTCTATTTATCCGATATTATTCTGGCCTGGAATAAATTTGTCACCCCAATCCAGCATGGGCGTATTTATAATATTGCAGCGTATCATCTCGGTCAGATCATACTGATCGCCGGGGTGATCACCCAATTTAGGAGGTAATACCTATATGGAAGAAGAATCGAATAAGACCATCATCCCCGCAGATGAAGTCCGTTTTTTCAGCGGCAGTTCCAACCGACCCCTGGCAGAGAATATTGCGGCTGAATTGGGTGTGCCATTGGCTGAGACGCACGTTAAGCGTTTCAGTAATGACAACCTGTACATCCAGCTTGGGTCCAGTGTTCGTTATCGGCGCGTGTATATTGTTCAATCCCTGACTCCGCCGGTCAATGACAACCTGATGGAATTGTTGATGATGATCGATATCGCCCGGGATGCGGCGGCATCGGAGATCCATGCCATCATCCCCTATTATTCCTTTGGACGTTCAGATAAAAAGGATGCGCCGCGCATTTCCATCACTGCCCGCCTCGTCGCGGACCTGTTGAAAACCTCCGGTGCAACCCATGTCATGAGCATGATGTTCCACTCGCCGCAGGTTCATGGATTCTTCCGCGTGCCCACTGACCCGTTGAGCAGCCGCCCGGTCTTTCAAAAATATCTGGAAAATCGTGATATGAGCGGCATGATCATCATCTCACCGGATATGGGGCAAGCCAAATCGGCTGCGCGCTTCGCCAAAAGCCTGAGCCTGCCCGTGGCTGCCGGAAACAAGGAACGCATCTCGGATACGGAAGTGCGCATCAGCGGACTGGTGGGCAATCAGGTAAAGGGACATAAGCGCGCCCTGATCTACGATGATGAGATCGCCACTGGCGGCTCCATCGCTGAGTTGACCCGTCTATTGGTGGAAGAAGGCGTGGAGGAGATTCTGGTCATGTGTACACATGGCGTCTTCACGCGCGGCGGGTTGGAGAAGCTTGCCGCCATTCCACAAATTCAGGAAATTGTCACAACAGATACGGTGAACATTCCGCTTGATAAAAGGCATCCCAAATTGACGGTTCTATCGGTGGCAGAAATATTTGCCGATTCCATTCGTCATAACTTCAATCGCGAATCGATCGGCGATCTATTCGTATTTGGTGAATAAATGGATACTCTATTCTTTATCGTTCTTATCGGTTTGGTTGGTGGGATGGCCATTGGGGTGCAGGGCCCGATGTCCAGCATCATTACCCAAAAGCTGGGTCCGTTGGAAAGTGTCTTCATCATTCATATCGGCGGGGCGGTGGCGGCGTTGATCCCAATGATTTTTGTAGGAACCAGACTCGGCGCGTGGCGAAGCGTG
>DAOQPR010000144.1:0-7245 GCA_035333265.1 Anaerolineales bacterium | reverse complement strand
TTGGACGATGGGTTGTGTGACATCGAAGATGCCGTAGCGGGAGGTTTGATGGTCGAGCCAGAGCGGTTTGCCTGCGGGCGTTTGCAGGAGATTGGATTCGTCCAAGCCGAGGGCAGCGGGATTTTGACAGCGCAGGAACGCCGCCCACAAGCCGATGAAATATCCCTGCCCGCGAATGTCATTCAATAAATTTTCAAAATGCGGGAAACGCTCGGCGTCGTGTTTCAACTCGCCGTATTGACCTTCCCATTTGTCGTCAATCACAAATGTGCGAGCCTTCATGCGGGAGCGTTGAAAGGTATCAAAAATATCTTGGACGATTTCTTCGGTCAACTCTTCGGGCTTCATCGCTTTGGATGACTCAACTCCCCATGTGTTGTATTGCGGCGCGAGCATCACATCTTTTTTCTTGCTCGAAATATTTTTTGGCGCAATGATCTTTTCACGCTGAAGGATTTTGTAATAACTGCGGATGGCTTCATGGTAATTCTTGCCGAACGCAATCAAAAATGAAAAGCCGAGTTTGTTCGGCTTGTGCTTCCAAATATCGCTGCGGAGATTCAGCAAAGGGCTGATGCCAATTTCACGAATCTCCAAACGGAAATCACCTTGCGGCAATTCAGCGAGTCCCCAACATGCCGCGCCCGATTGCAGCGCCGTCGCGCCGATGGCGTTCCATTTGTCCGAAGTGTTGAAGGTGCAAAAATAATGCGCGGGCAAACCCCACTGCTGCGTGAGACCAGGTCCACGCATCGCGCCAGAGCCAAGCACCGTCGTCACCGAAAGTCGCGAATGCAAATCCACCACGGGATTGATGGATGTGCTCATGCACAAGCCAGGCACCACCGCGTAATGGCTATACATCGACGGCTTGTGTGCGTCGCCGTCCATTTCGGGGAAGTAAATAATTTGTGCAATGTCACTGTCCGCGGGGGATTCGAGCAGAAGCGGTTCGAGGGAGATAAAGTCCATTTGGAAGGACCAACTCACAGTTAAGCGCGAGGCGTTTTTTGTCGCTTGATAGATGATAAAGATGCGGTCATTCTTAATCTGATAACTGGTCGTTGAGTCGAGAAATATTTCCGCCCCGATAATGAGCGGACGATGGCGCGCGCGTGAGATGAGCCGCTGCTGCGAGTCGTACAGATTGAATATGTCGGTCTCGGCGTCCCATACCCAAGTGTAGGTGGGGGAGGAGACCTGGATTTTGCGCTGGTTTTCGGTGATTTTGACCATTTTGAGAAATTGCCTCTTGACAAAGCATTGTCGTTCTTGTAAACTAATGTTACCGTTCACGTGAACGGTAACATTATACAACCCCCACCTGATTTATGTCCACTTCTCACCCCACTCTTCGTGATGTTGCACGGCTGGCTGGTGTTTCGCACCAGACGGTTTCGCGTGTGATCAACGGGAGTGAGGAGGTTTTGCCCGAAACTCGTGCCATTGTGGAAGAGGCTATCAAACAGTTGGGATACCGCCCCAATGCAATTGCCCGTTCCATGGCCCGCGGTCAGACCCGCACCCTGGCTTGCGTTTCCCCCAATTTGACAGATTACACCTTTGCCAGCGTCATCGAAGGCGCTGAAGTGGAAGCCAGACAGCATGAGTATTTCATGCTGTCTTCTTCTGCTACTGATCCGCAGGCGTTTCAGGAATTGGTGAATGAGTTGGTGGGGCATCGCCGTGTAGATGGGTTGATCGTGATCAATCCATATGCCGATGACCGATTTTTGCATCTTCCAGAAAAATTCCCTGTGGTTTTCGTGGGTGCGCGATCGCATGAAAAGGAAATTTGCTCTGTTTCATTGGACGATGAAAAAGTGGCGTATGAAGCTACCCGTCATTTGATCTCGCTGGGTCATACCAACATTGCACTGGTTACGGGTCCGATGGAAGAGGATTGTTCGCAAGACCGTGCAGAAGGATACCGCCGTGCCTTGCAGGAAGCTGGCATCGCATACGACGAGTCCAAGGTGCTGGAAGGGGATTGGTCGGCTTCTTCGGGTCAGCGGGCATTGCTCACGTTTGTTGAAAATGGTCCTGTACCTTCCGCCGTGTTTGCTCAAAATGACCGCATGGCAATGGGTGTGTTGCGTGCGGCCCGCGATGTAAATTTGAAAGTCCCTTCTCAGTTAGCCGTTATTGGTGTGGACGATATGCCCTTGTCATCTTACTTTGATCCACCGCTGACCACGATGCGTCAGGATATGCCCTTGATCGGACAGGAAGCCACCCGCATGTTGCTGGACATTATTAATAAGAAGGAACCTGCGGTTCGCGAATTGAAATTACCCGCTCAGTTGGTTGTACGACAATCTACATCTGATAAAGGAGGTGGTTCCTAGTTTCAGAGGAAGATACTGATGGAAACCGCTTTTTGTAAGTCTATCGCTCTATATTTTCAAGGAGAAGAATAAATGAAGAACAATCTGTTTTTGAAGGCTCTCAGCCTTTTCGTAGTTGCATCTTTTATTTTGACAGCTTGCGCCACCCCGGCCACCGAAGCTCCTGCTGCAACTGAAGCACCTGCGGCCACCGAAGCACCCGCAGTGACCGAAGCCCCTGCTGCAACCGAGGCTCCCGCCGCCGATGTAGCTCTCCGCTGGCGCACCCGCCCTGACAATCAGGAAGAAATTGATGTCTATAGCCAGATCAGCACCGAACTGGATGCGGAACTCGATGGCATCACCCTCACCTACGAACCGGGTGGTTCCGAAGGTGCCAACTATCAAGACCAACTCCGCGCTGAAATTGCCGCCGGTACCGCTCCCGATGTTTTCTGGATCCCTGGAACCGATGTTGCCGATTTTGCGACCCGTGGTTTGATCTTGAATGCCGCTGACATTGCTGCCAACAGCTCCGACTTTAGCGTTGATGATTTTTACGCTGGTCCGATGTTCCACCTCACCTACAACCCCGAATCTGGCGCTTCCGGCGCTGACTCTGGCGCTTTGTGGGGCCTTCCCCGCGATGTATCCACCTTCGCTTTGTACCTGAACATGGACTTGATCAACGAAGCTGGCGCTCCCGATCCTCGTGAACTCGCCGCCAACGGCGAATGGGACTGGGATGCCTTCCTCGATGTGGCTCAGAAGACCCGTGCCCTTGGTTCCGATGTGTATGGTTACGGCGCGAGCGCCTGGTGGGGTCCTTACGGTGTGTGGTTGAATGCTTCCGGCGGTGGTTTCTTCACTGAAGACCGCTCCGCCTGCGCCCTCAACACCGAAGAGTCCCTCGCTGGTCTCGATTTCCAACGCTCCCTCTATCAGGACTACGATGTAGCCACCCCGTACGGTGAAGATCCTGAACCTCCGTTCCGCGCTGGCAAGGTTGCCATGTTCCAGAATGGCCGTTGGGCGACCCCGGGTGTCCGCACTGTGGACTTCGAATGGGATGTCGTTGAACTGCCCGCTGGTCCTCAGGGAACAGCCGGTAACTGGTTGTTCTGGGGCGCGTATGTGATCAACGCCAACACCGAACATCCTGAAGAAGCCTGGGCTCTCGTACAGGCTCTCACCACCGCTCAGACCCAGGGCAAGATCTCTGCTCTCGGCGCCAACATTCCGAGCCGCGTGAGCCAGGAAGCACTTGATGCCTTCCTCACCTTCACCCCGCCTGCCAACAACCAGGCCTTCCTGAACGGAATTGCCCCCGCTGCAAACCCGACCGCTGAAGGTCCGCTGTGGGCTGGTTCCTGGCCTGAATTTGACAAGATCATGGGCCCGGCCATCCAGGGTGTGTTGACTGGTGCAACCACCGTTGAAGATTTCGGCGCGACCATCTGCGACGAAGCCAACAAGGTGTTCAACCAGTAATATTCCTTGCAACAAAAAGGGGCAGGCAGCACTGCCTGCCCCTCTCTCTTTAAAACATAAAGAAATCCCCAAGCTACAAAACTTTTTTGTGATTTCGTGATTTTTTTGTGCGCTGCATTCTTGAGCCCCGAACCTGTGGAGATGTGAAAATGGCCGCTCACTCACAAGTAGAACCTAAAACGAATCTCGTGTTACGCATCCATTTTTTCTGGCGGATCGTGTTTGCCGTTTTGGCGGCGGCTGGTCTGGTTTCGGCTTGGGCGGGGCCATTTGCTGATGCCGACCTTTGGAAGAAACTCATCGCGTCGGCGGCTTTGCTGGCTGCTTCCATTTTCAGCGTGGTGGGAGCGGTGCAGATCTCACGCCGCAACCATGCGGGCAGGATGATCTCACTCGTGCTGGATTATCTTGCCTTTGTGGTTTGCGCCGTCCTCGTGCTGAATACGGGCGAAGTCTTCATCGGAATTGATGCACTGGGTGCCACTTTCGGGAAGGGAATTCCCTGGTTGGGCATCTCAGTTGTCGGCTATTTTTTGAGCGCGCTGGATGATTACTTCCCGCAAAAAAAACAGACCTCCGAATCCAGCTTGAAAATGGTGGGCCGTTGGGTGATGCTGGCGGGGTTCGCCATCTTCCTCGTGCAGGTTGGGGCGATCAACGGCATTCTTTATTTCCTTGGCAGGCTTGCCCAGCCCGTCGGGGTGGTATCGGTGGCGGGGGCGCTGGTTTTTGGCATCTCGCTATGGTCAATGACCCGTGATGATATTGCGCTGGCTTTACATGCAAAGACCAGTCACGAGCAAATGATCAATGGCTGGCTCTTTTTATCGCCGAACCTGCTGGGCTTCCTCGTTTTTTTTGCAGGGCCGTTGATCCTGTCGTTCTATTTTTCATTCACCGATTCAGATGCCTTCAACACGCCCAATTGGGTGGGCTTCGCAAATTACGCCAAGATCCTGAATGTCCGCTTTGCGTGGCTTTCCTCTCCCGACCAGTTTGCGCGTGAGGTTGTGGATATCAAAATTTATGACGAGGTCGGCCGCTTCACCTTTGGCGACGGTGGAATTTTGTTTGCCGCTGCCGATAAATTCTTCTGGCTCGCGCTTCGCAACACACTGACCTATGTCCTGTTCGCTGTTCCTTTGAGCGTGATCCCCGCCTTGTTATTATCGAATGTGCTGAACAGCAAACTGCCCGGGATGAAGTTTTACCGTGCTGTTTATTTCATGCCGAGCATTGCCGCGGTTGTCGGTATTTCACTCGTCTGGCAATGGCTGTACAACGCCACCATCGGTTACATCAATTACTTCATCACAGTGGGCATTGAGTTTTGGAACAACCTGTTCAATGCCGGTGTGATCGACCCGAAGATCCAATGGGTATCAGATGAAAAGACGGCCCTGTTCGCCGTGATTCTGATCGCTGCCTGGCAGACGATGGGTTTTAACACGGTGCTTTTCCTTGCGGGGCTGCAGAACATCCCCGGTGAATTGTACGAAGCTGCCACTGTGGACGGTGCAGGTGCATGGGATAAGTTCTGGGGAATCACCATCCCCATGCTTGCGCCGACGACCTTTTATGTGGTTTCCACCACCACCATTCAGGCCATGCAGGTTTTTGAGCAGGTCTTTATCTTGATGAATCCAGCCGAAGGGCCGAACAATTCCACCATTACATTGGTGTTGTATTTGTACCGCAGCGGTTTCCAGAACTTCCAGCAGGGATATGCCTCTGCGATCGCATGGGTTCTATTCATCGTCATCTTCGGGCTCACGTTGATCCAGTTCCAGCGTCAGCGCCAATCGAGCATTTACGAAAGCTAAACAGGAGCCGCCATGAAAATCCAATCCTATCGCTTTCTGCAATTCCTGAACAAGTTCCTTGTGTATTTTGTCCTCACCTTTTTTGCACTGGTGATGATCTTCCCGTTCCTGTACATGCTTGCCACATCCTTCAAGATCCCTGCGGATACGTTCCGCTATCCCCCGCGCATGCTGCCCCGCAACCCGGTGACCATGGAAGTGACTGGCTATGATGAGCCACTTCCGCTCTATTACGTGGACGTGGACGGCGTGCAAAAGCAATACGCCCTTGCCAAAAGCAACATCAAGGTTGGTGTGTATGCTCCCGTAGCCGACCTCACTGCCACCGTGGAACGCTATCTGACAGAGGTGAAACCGACCGGCGGAGCGACGAACCAGCAAAAAGTGGAAGTGAACGGAAAGCAGGAAAAACTGTTCGATGTCGAGGTGGATGGTCAGGTCATTCCGATGATCCTGGTCAGCCAGACCACGGTGGGTGAGTTCATTGACCCTCAGAATCCTGAGAACAAGGTTTTTCAAAATGTCCGCCTGAGCGAGCCTGTGGAGAATATCGGCTGGCATCCTGAAAACTATGTTGAGGTCGTTGAGTTGAACAACATGGCACGCGCACTGACCAACACGGCGTTGGTGACCATCCTTGTGGTGGTGGGGCAATTGCTTACATCTGTGGTTGGCGGTTATGCCTTTGCCCGCTTGAAATTCCCCGGGCGCGATACGGTCTTTGTCTTTTATCTCGGTACCATCATGATCCCCTTTGTGATGCTCATCGTCCCTTTGTATCAGTTGATGGTGCTCATCGGCTGGACAGACCGCCTTGCCGCCCTCGTCATTCCATGGATCTTTACGGCCTACGGTACCTTTCTCATGCGTCAGCATTTCATCACCTTCCCCAAGGAGATCGAAGAGGCTGCACTGCTTGATGGCGCGTCCCGCTGGCAGATCTTGAAGGAGATCCTCATCCCTGCCAGTGTGCCAGCCCTGGCCACACAAGCCACATTTACATTTTTATATGCATGGAATTCGTTCTTCTGGCCGCTGGTCATCATCAATGTGGGGAACGAACGAAATCACGTGCTCACCCTTGCGCTCAATGTGCTGCGTGGACGTGCCTCTGACACACCAAATCTTATTCTGGCTGGGGCGGCCATTGCCATTGTGCCGCCGCTGATCGTTTTTATCTTCGGTCAACGCTTCTTTGTGGAAAGTGTTGCCAGCAGCGGTGTCAAAGGATAAAAAAAGTATAATGAACCACCGCCAGCCGAAACAGGGCTGGCGGTTTCAAAAAATTATGCAATTATTTTAATTTCAAGGAGAAAGCGCATCATGTTACAAAAGAAGGATGGCCGATACGAGGTGTACGGCAACCCCATTACAGAACGCCAGTCTCGCGCAGCGGACGCATGGAAGGCCATGCTGGCAAAGAAATTCAACTATGACCCCAACGAAAAGTTCAACCTCACAGTCGAAGACCACCCTTATGGCTCGGAAATTTTCGGGCTGAAGAATATCGTCCGTGATGGCAGCGGACAGCCCGTGGATAAAAAGAACGGCGTGATCGTCAGCACCATCCGTATGGGCTTTGGTCATTATCGCATTGCCATGGC
>DAOQPR010000143.1:0-7246 GCA_035333265.1 Anaerolineales bacterium | reverse complement strand
GACAGGGGTGGGTGACCGCACATGGTACTGACAATGGACTGCAAGTCACGGGCAACGATAATGGCGCAGGCATTCCTGAGAAAGATTTGCCTTTCATCTTTGACCGCTTCTGGCGCAAAGAAAAATCCCGCTCACGCGCCTCTGGCGGAACGGGATTAGGTCTAGCGATTTCAAAGCAACTGATCGAAGCCCAAGGCGGTGAGATCTCTGCAAGAAATTTGCCGAATGGCGGGCTTCAAGTGGAAGTGAAAATTCCAAGGCAGGGTGGCGAGAATATGAATGTAGCTTGAATGAAGTAATAACTAACTTAAGTATGAAAAATAAAACTCACCCGTAAATACTTTTTACGGGTGAGTTTTATTTTGGCGAAAAAATTATTCCACAATATTGATCGGCAGGCTATTATTTGCTCCGAGTGCTGCCACAGATGTTTTTTGCGCGATCTTCATGGCAATATCGGTGAAGGCCCTTGCCACGGGGGAGTCGGGGTATGAATCCACAATGGGTTTGCCCGTATCGCCGCCGATGCGCACATTCGGGTCGATCGGCACCTGGCCGAGGAAAGTCGTCTCAGTGGATTGCGCCAGTTGCTCACCGCCGCCTGAGCCGAATAAATCCATCTTTGAGCCATCCGGCATTTCCAGGTAAGACATGTTCTCAATGACGCCAAGAATTGGCACCTCAAGCGTCTTGAACATATTAAGACCACGCCCTGCATCCTCCAGTGAGACCAATTGTGGCAGGGTCACAATGACTGCACCACTTAAAGGAAGTGCCTGCGCAAGAGAGAGCGCCGCGTCACCCGTGCCGGGGGGCAGGTCAACGATCAGATAATCAAGTTCACCCCATTCCACGTCACCCAAAAATTGACGAATGGCCGAGTTGAGCATGGGCCCTCGCCAGATGAGAGGTTGACCTGGTTTGACGAGTAACCCCATCGAAACCATCTTAAGTCCATATGCTTCGGCAGGGATGATGCGCGGTCCGTTGGGGGGCGGCAGTTTTTCCACGCCGAGCATGGTGGGGGTGTTCGGTCCGTAAATATCGGCATCCATCAAGCCGACACGCGCACCCGTCTTTGCCAGCGCCACTGCCACATTAACTGACACGGTCGATTTGCCAACACCGCCCTTACCCGAGCCGATGGCAATCGCATTGCGAATGGGTGTGTTAACCAGACCACGCATTCGGCCATCGTTGGGGACGTCCGAGTCCATTTTAATGTCCACACTTTTTACGCCTTCAACGGTCTTCAGCGCATTGCGGCAGTCTGCTTCGATCTTGCCTTTAAGCGGACAGGCAGGTGTGGTGAGCATAACGGTAAAGGAGACCTTCTCGCCTGAAATCTCCAAATTGCGGATCATGTTCAGGGTCACCAGATCCTGTCCCAGGTCCGGTTCTTGAACCGTGCCCAGAGCTTTGAGAATAGCTTCTTTTGTAGGAGTCATATGTATCCTTGATTTTACGGGTAAAAAGTAGACAAGTAGACAGGCATTTTTTTTACCTGTCTACTTGTTTTATTGTGTACTACGAATTAAGCAGCCGGAGCCGCAGATGCAGCAGCCTCAGCCTTGGCAGCCTTGGCAGCTTCCTTGGCCTTGCGGGCATCTTCTTCCTTTTGATAGTTCAACGGACGAATCTGAGCGTAATAGGAAGCAGGTTTGAGAAGTTTCTCAAGATTGTAGACATTACGATCATACGATGCAATGGCAAAATCGTGATCCATCTTGATCGCGTCAAAAGGACAATATTCCGCGCAGAAACCGCAGTTCATGCAGATGTCCATATCAATATAGAATTCTGCAGGCTGGGGAACGGGTTTGCCGGTGTTCGGGTCATTCGTACGCACGATCCAAATACATTGCGGCGGGCAAACCTTGGCGCAAATTCCGCATGAAGTGCAGCGGACATCCTTTTTATCATCGCCATCATGCACCAGGAATGGTACATAGCGGAACTCCTCCGGTTGGATGAGTTGTTCTTCCGGATACTGCACGGTAAAAATGCCGCGGGTATTTTTTGAAGAGCGATGCGCCACACCTTCGGTAGTGTAATAGCGTTTCTTACCCTGCATCCACCAGGTGATATCATCCAGATAGGTATCTACAAAGCGTTTAAGGGTGACACCCAACCCTTTAAGTATTCCTTTTCCGTACATGATCGGTTCTCCTATCGGTCCACTTCACCCATCACGATATCGAGCATCGCGAGCAGGGCAACGAAGTCGGCGATCTTGACGCCTTTGCACATTGTTTCGACGGCGGTCAGGTTCACGAACGAAGGGGCACGGACGTGATAACGATATGGATTCGGCTTGCCATTCGAGACGACGTAATAGCCGAGTTCTCCCTTTGGCGATTCAACACGCCCATACGCCTCACCAGCCTGGACCCGAACCTGATACTGCGGTTTCTGTGAGTTGATCGGGCCGCCCGGAATCTGCTTTAAGGCCTGCTCCAGGATCCTCAGCGATTGTCGAATCTCATCGAAGCGGATGAGATAATTATCGTACATATCACCGTTATAGCGCACCGCAACATCGAAATCAAAACGATCATAGACCGAATAAGGATCGGCCCGGCGCAGATCATATGGAACACCTGTAGCGCGCAGGACGGGGCCGGTCACCGAGTGACGGATGGCTTCTTCTGCACTCAGCACATGTACACCCTTCAAACGAGCCACCAACACTTCATTCTCGTTCAGGAAGCGTTCCATTTCATCGGTTTTGGCAGGCAGGCGTTCGTGAACCAGATCATGGATCTTTTGTAAGGTGTCTTCGGGGATGTCACGAACCACACCCCCAAAACGGA
Organism: Anaerolineales bacterium; assembly: GCA_035333265.1. Taxonomy (GTDB): domain Bacteria; phylum Chloroflexota; class Anaerolineae; order Anaerolineales; family Villigracilaceae; genus Villigracilis. Next base: position 4,433 of record DAOQPR010000143.1, on the reverse strand, counting down.
AGTAGTTGCACATCATGCGTGCGCCGGAGACTGCTTCGAAGATGTCGAGGATGAGTTCGCGCTCTTCAAAGGCATACAACGATGGCGTATACATCGAACCAAGATCGTTGATTAGCATTCCGATGAAGATAAGGTGATTCTGAACACGGCTTAGCTCCGCCATAATTACGCGGATATATTCCGCACGTTCGGCGACGGGGATCTTCATCAATTTCTCAATCGTGGTCACATAACCAAAGTTGTTGGCCATCGAATTGAAGTAATCAAGCCTGTCGGTATAGGGAATGATCTGCAGGAAGGTGTTGCGTTCACCGATCTTGTCATGATTGCGATGCAGATAGCCCATGACCGGCTTGAGGCTGGTGATGGTTTCACCATCGAGTTCTACCGCCACACGCAGCACACCATGTGTCGACGGGTGATGCGGCCCCATGTTGACCACGATATGATCCGTTTTCAACGCTCCTTCTTCACGCTTCATGCTTGAGCGTTCGAGCGAAAAATAAAGGTCATCTTCATTTTTGGGAGCATAATTGTCGGGATCGAAACCTTCAGGGAATTTCAAGTTGTCCCGGTAGGGATTCTTGAACTCTGCATAAACGTGATTTCCTTCAGGCCAGCGGCTCTTGTAGGGCTTCACATCCTCTTCATAAAAGGCTTCCTTGTAATCCTTGCGGAGCGGGAAACCCTCGAAACCTTCCCACATCAGAATGCGGCGCAGGTCCGGATGGCCCGTAAATTTGACGCCGAATAGATCCCAAATTTCACGTTCCTGAAAATCTGCGCCTGCCCAAACATCGATAAGCGAAGGCACTTCAATGGGGTCGACACGGTCCGCTTGGGTCTTGAAAACGAGACCAGGCCCGCCTGTGGTGCGGTGAACATGATAGACCACTTCCATTTTATTATCGGCGATGTAATCAACACCTGTTACAGTGGAGAGCAGGTCGAAGCCGAATTCGTCCCGCAGGGCTGTGGCAACTTCAACCAGGTTTTCTTTTTTGACGATAAAGCCAGAGAACCCGGGGCGGGCATCAGCTGTGACAAAGTCTGGGAAACGGGCGATCAGGTCAATGGTCGTAGTGGAGGCGGGGGCGGTCATGCAACACCATCCTTCTTGGCAGCGGCTTCCTTGTATTCGGCGCTGCGGCGCACATCGATTAGATCCGGCCCGAGGATTGGCATGGGAACATAATTTGCATCTGTTTTCTTGCCGTCATACCAGCGCACTTTTTTGATGGATTGTTTGTCGATCTTTTCCTGTAATTTCATCATGCCTGCGATCAATGCCTGCGGTGTGGGGGGGCAGCCAGGGATGTAGACATCAACAGGTAAAAATTTATCGATACCCGCCACCACGTTATAGCCTTCCTTGAATGGGCCGCCGCTCGAAGCACAGGCGCCCATGGCCACCACGTACTTTGGCTCGGGCATCTGGTTGTACAAGCGGATGATGGACGGCAGCATTTTCTTCGTGACGGTTCCCGAAACAAGCATCATGTCTGCCTGGCGCGGGGTGGGGCGCATCACTTCCATGCCGAAGCGTGCCATGTCGTAACGGGCGGTTTGCGCGGCGATCATTTCGATGGCGCAACATGCCAGACCGAACATCAACGGCCAGACCGACCAGCGGCGGCCCCAGTTGTAGAGACGATCAATTGTGGTGATGGACACCACATTTTGAATATCCTCTGGGATATTGTAGTTCGGCAGGTTCAATCCTTCATATTTATTTTTCGGTTCTTCCATGGATACACTCCTCGTACCAGTCTTGGTAGATTGCATAAAGGATGTCGTCGTTTGCAAGCGCGGGATCATCCTCAAATTCTGAAAGTTCAAGCGTCCACTTGTAAATCTGTTGCAGGGTTACTTCTTCGATGTTCACATCTTTATGATTGCGGCGCAATTCCATCGCAATCGCGTAGGTTGCTTCCCAATTCAAATTCATTCTTCGAGTTTTCGTTCACGAAAATATAAAAATAAAGGCAAAGCAAACGAAAGCCCAACGGTCATGGTGGCAATGAGGTATGCCCACCAATATTTCATGTTCAAACGCTTGGCTTCATGATAGATGAAAGTCCATGCGGCGAAGACAGAAATGGTAAGGTCGGCAACAAAAAGCGCGCCCCAATGGCTCGAAACCAATTGAGACAACGCCTCGGCTGTACTCATTTCATTTGTGGTATAGAACTGGAAAACGAAATAATAAGGAAGAATAAATCCGACTATAGTGAGAATGAGATAAGCGGTCTTTTTCAAATCGGTGTAATCCTTCACAAGTTATCGGATTATAGCCATAGGAGGGAAAACCGTCAATTGAATTATGCAAAAATATATTTGTATAAATAAGAAAGTGAGTATAATCATCTTAACCAAGTGACAGGCTCCGCCTCAACCTTAATTTTAATTGATTCAGTTTCTTTGAGTTTTTCATCCTCTGACGACTTCGTGTAGACAATATGACTATTTCCCGCCAACGAATTCTTTCTCATCTTAAAAAGACCCGCTCGGCTTCTGCCCGCGAGATTGCGCGAGCGCTGAAACTATCTGCGCCAAATGTGCGGCATCACTTGGCTGTTCTGCGTTCGGATGGGCGTGTGGAGATGTCAGCCATCCACAACCGTGAGGGGAGAGGCCGGCCCGAGAAAATGTATTCCCTCTCGCAGGCGGCATTGGGTGACAATCTGTCCGTGTTGGTAAATGCCCTTTTAACAGAAGCAGGCTCAACGGTCCGTATGGAGGCGGTGGCTGGGCGTCTTTTGGACACAAATCTGTTTTCCAATCTGACGATCATGAAACGACTCAGTCTCCTGATTGAAAAAATAAACGAGATGCATTATGAGGCACGTTGGGAGGCGGGCAGTGAAGGGCCACGGGTGATGTTTGGCCGCTGCCCATATGCGAAGGTGATCGATGAACATCCGGAACTTTGCAAAATGGATCTGGCGCTGCTGGGTAAGGCATTAGGACGGCCTGTCTCTCAAACTCAGAAGCCGCAAAAGATTCAAGGTGTATGCCCGTTTATTTTTCAGATTTGATAATAAAAAACAGCCCTTCTGATTCAGGGCTGTTTGAGGCTAAAAATAAATTAGTATGGACAAACAATATTTACCAATGCCTGCTCTGGAGGATTGGACGGTATGGAAACAGTTTCACCTTCAAGCGCGAGAGAGGAGAGGATCATTTGAAAATCGCTGGAGACAATTGCCTGCGGCGGATATGCATTGATGATCAAGACTGTTTCGGGTGATAAGCGGTTAATGAATACGGTTAGTGCAGGCAGGGTGGTGTCGGTGGAACTTTTGACGGTGACGAGGGTATAGGTGAGTTCGCCGACCTTTTTTTCCTGAGAGGCAATGACTTCCACTGTGCCAGGTTGGGTGTATTGCATGTAGGATTCTTCAGTATTGAGTTCAGAGGTGGTTTTTGCAACGGTGACACTCATGACTACCACTCCTTCGGGCGGGGTGCCTCCGATCCAATCCCCATTTTCCGAATAGGTATTGAAGAAATTGTCGTCGTAATTACGTATGGCAATGCTGGAAATATTCCCTTCCGTTTCCACTGGAATGGCTTTCACTTGCCACCAGCATGGAACAGCAAGGCCATAACCCGTTTCTTCATCGCGGATCTCCTTCCAAAGCACTGAAGAATCGTCGATCACAAAACCAGAGGTTTGAGCCTGCGTTGGAACTGTAGGGGGAGCTTCTGTCGTTGCTGGTGTGGCACAAGCAGAGAGCAGAAACAAATTGAGACATACGATCGTGAAAATTTTTTTCATTTGAAGGAAATCTCCAATAGGCAGGTTTGCTGCCCAAAAAGGTTTGTCCAGAAAGTAGACGAGGCGTATTTTAGCCGATTCTGGTTTTTGTATTCTAAGAGGTTTCTTAGGAATTAAGTCTGCGGGTCGAAATCGATCTGCTGGATTTCAACCTCGGCAGCTGCCAGGAAATTCAAGGCGTGCGGGTCTTTACGATAATCGACACTGTAAACGATGCGGATGATACCGGCGTTGATGAGCGCCTTGGTGCAATTAATACAAGGCCTGTGGGTGACATAGCAGGTCGCCCCCTTGGTGGAGATGCCATGCAGAGCGGCCTGGATAATGGCATTTGTCTCGGCGTGGATGGTACGAATGCAGTGACCATCCACCATGAGGTGCCCGGCTTCATCGCAATGTTCCTGGCCTGTTGGCGAGCCATTAAACCCCGTGGTTAATATACGCTTCTCGCGTACCAAAACACAGCCCACAAAGGCGCGATCGCAGGTGCTTCTTTCGGAAACTGCATAGGCGATTTTCAAAAAATAAGAATCCCAATCAGGGCGCATGAAATAGTCTCCGTTCTCGGTTTTTCCCAATTCTACCCCGGGTTTTTCATGACACCTTTTGATGCGGGAGGGGTTTTATAGGAAAAGGAGTTTAATATTATGAC
>DAOQPR010000142.1:0-7275 GCA_035333265.1 Anaerolineales bacterium | reverse complement strand
GCCAACTTATGTTCGCCATGTGCCCAGTGTTCATTGAGCGGGCCATGCAATACTTTCTTGATGCCCTTCAAAATGTAGGCGCCGGTAAAAAGAAGCCCCAACATGGAAATGGCCGTGTAGATCGTCAACGGCTGGTAGGAGCCTCGAACGATCATGAACTCTGAAACGAAACCATTGAGCCCAGGCAGGCCAAGTGATGCCATGGAGGTAAAGATCAGGATGCCACCGTAGACGGGAACCAACGGGAACAAACCGCCAAAATCATCGAGATTGCGAGTATGTGTCCTTTCGTAGATCACACCGACGAGGAAGAACATGCCAGCTGCCGAGAGGCCGTGGTTGAACATCTGCAGAACCGCACCGTTCATGGCAATATGCGCGTCGGCAGTTCCGGCGGCAAGTCCGGCCGCGGCAATGCCCAGCACAACAAAACCCATGTGATTGACAGATGAGTACGCCACCAGTCGTTTGAAATCAGTCTGGCCGAATGAGCCGAATGCGCCAAAGACAATCGCACCCACAGCCAATACCGCCAGCACACCAGCAAAAACCTTAGCCTCAGCTGGATACAGCGGCAACACCAGACGAATAAAGCCATACGCACCAAGCTTAAGCAAAACACCTGCCAGGAGCATTGAGCCTGCGGTCGGAGCTTCGGTATGTGCATCGGGCAGCCAGGTGTGGAAGGGCCAGACAGGAACTTTCACCGCAAACGCAATGGCAAAAGCCCAGAAGGCAATGGTCTTGACCGTGCTGACCGGCATTCCCATAAGAGTGCCGGAGTAATTGTTCCATTGCGTAATGATATATTGAAGATCATACGACTGGAATAAAACGCCCAACATTTGCACCGCAAGCAACAGCCCCAGCGATCCGCCCATGGTGTAGATCATGAACTTAAGCGAGGCGTAGTTGCGATTTGCACTCCCCCATTGATTGATGAGGAAGTACATCGGCACCAGACCAATTTCCCAGAATACAAAGAAGATCAACAGGTCAATGGCCATGAACACGCCGAGCATCCCGGTTTCCAGGAACAGGAACAACATCATGTACGGTTTGACGCGGTCTGTCACACTGAACGAAGCCAAAATGGCAAGCGGTGTCAACAGGGTGGTCAGAAGCACCATCGAAAGGGAAATCCCATCAACACCAATGTGGAAGGAAGAATGAATGGCTTCATACCAGGGATATTGTTCTTCAAACTGATAGCCGGTTATATTCGGATAAAACTTATTCCACAACACAAGCGTCAGCAGGAAGGGGATCAGACTGGCCGCAAAGGCGAACCAACGTTGCAGCTGGGCATCGCTCGGCAGGAAGAACATTACTAATGCCGCGATCGCCGGGGTGAAAAGGATCAGGCTAAGGAGATGAGTATTGAGAAATTCCATCGTTTACTCCTATGCCATCAAAAGGAAGTACAGCAGCCCGCCTACCACGAAGAGCACAACAATGGAAAGGATAAGGTACTGCTGAATGCGTCCCGTTTGAATGGGGCGAAGATTTCTGCCAAACCACCAAGTGACTTCGGCGGAACCATCGCCGAGGAAGGCATTGATGAAAGGTAGGTCAAATTTATTGCGGATGAACGATCCGACTCCGCCGGTGGCTGGTCCAAACAAATGGAGAATGCCATCGATGAAGCCTTTGTCCATCCATTTGGAGACGAAGACCTCGGAGAACCAGATGGCTGGTCGGATGAACACGAAATTGTAGAGTTCATCCACATACCACTTATTCTTGAGCACATCGATCTGGAATCTGTCTTCTGCGGGGGATTTCACATTACGGTAGGTAAAGTATCCTGCCGCCAAACCGCCCAATGCCACGAGCAGAGAGGTTCCAAGCGGAACAATGTTGAAACCCAATTCCTCGCCATGTTCATGCAGCATCGAACCGGCAAATTCATGGAACCAGTTGGGAACCAAGCCGCCAGTGATCCAGTGCGGCATACCCACCCAACCATAGCCAACGGCAAAGACCGCAAGCACGACCAAGGGCAGGGTCATCGTCCAGGGTGTTTCGTGGGCATGTTCGGCTTCATCGGTACGGGCTTCGCCGAAGAAGGTCAGTGTGATCTGGCGCATGGTATAGAAGGCGGTCATGAAAGCCGCAATGGCCAGGGTGAAGAAGACAATGATATGTCCATTGGCCCAGGCGTCGGCAAGAATTTCATCCTTCGACCAAAAGCCAGCTGTCACCAACGGGAAACCGGAAAGGGCAAAGCCGCCAATGAGGAATGTCCAGAAAGTGACAGGCATCTTGTTGCGCAGCCCGCCCATGTTGAACATATCCTGCGGGTCAACTTTGTGATTTCCTGTGTGTAAAACTCCGTGCTCCATGCCGTGAATGACCGAGCCGGAGCCGAGGAAGAGCAAAGCCTTGAAGAAAGCATGGGTAACCAAATGGAAAGTCGCTGCGACATAGGCATGAATGCCCAAAGCCGCGATCATGAACCCAAGCTGGGAAATGGTCGAGTAAGCCAGGACCCGTTTGATATCGTTTTGCGCCACGGCGATGGTCGCTGCAAAGAGCGCAGTGAACGCACCGATAAACGCCACGACTGTCATGGTCTTTTCATCGAGGCTGATGATCGGGAACATGCGAATGACCGCATACACGCCAGCGGAAACCATTGTCGCCGCATGGATCATGGCGCTGACCGGGGTCGGGCCTTCCATCGCATCTGGCAGCCAGACGTGCAGCGGGAACTGTGCCGATTTGCCAACCGTGCCGATGAAAAGCAGGAGGCCGATCAAACCTGCGGCGGAGAGACCAAACACACCCGATGGAACCGAGGCGAGGGTGTGCAAGACTTCTTCGTTGAAAATATCCTTGAAAGAGAGTGAGCCTGTCACACTATAGAGGAAGGCAATTCCCAATAGCATGAACACATCGCCTACGCGAGTAGTCATAAAGGCTTTGATGGCCGCATTACGCGCCGACTCTTTTCCATACCAAAAGCCGATAAGGAGGTATGAGCACAAGCCCATGATCTCCCAACCCACGAACATGGTCAGAACGTTGTCGGAGACAACCAGGGTCAACATGCCAAATGCGAACAGGCTGATAAAAGCAAAGAAACGCGAGTACATCGGCTCGACGGACAATACCGTATGACCATGAACCGTTGCACCATGAGGCGGCAAACCCATATGGTCGTGGTCACCGGCAGGCTGGCCAAAGTTATGATAGCCAACGCTATAGATGAAGATCATCAACACACACCAAGCCACGAAGAACAAAACAATTGCAGAGAGCGGGTCGATCAAGACACCGATCTTTAGCGCGGTCTCGCCGGTGGGCAGCCAGTCAACCGCACTGGCAAACGGATGCTCCACAAAATGTTCTGTCTTAACTGCATTCCAGAAAACGATCATGGCGCCAAGCCATGAAAGAAATGCTGCTGAAATTGCCACCGTATGGCTCAGTGCCTTGCTTTTATTGGTAAACAACACAATCAAACCAAAAGCAATGACAGGCGGCAGGGGAATAAGCCAGACCAAACTTGTTAGAAATTCATGTGTCATGCGTCCCTACCACTTCAACATATCGAGTTCATCTGCGATCACCGTATTGCGGCGGCGATACACGGAAATGACCAAAGCCAGACCAACGGACACCTCGGCGGCGGCAACGGCAAACACGATGACGGAAAAGACCTGCCCGGCCATCGAAAGGATCTCGCCGTAACGCCAAAACGCCACAAGGTTGATATTTACAGCGTTGAGCATCAGCTCCACACCAAGCAAAATCGCGACTGCATTGCGCCGCACCAAAACGCCAAAAAGGCCGATGCTGAACAAAGCCGCTGAAAGAAGAAGATACCAGGAAAGAGGGATCATCTCTATGCGCCTCCTATTTTTGATCTTCGGTGCGGGGGTTGAACGCCACATAAACAGCGCCCACCAGTGCGGCCAACAGCAGGACGGATGCAACCTCAAACGGCAGGACATATGCATCCGGCGAAGTAAGCGATTCGCCCAGGAGACTGATCGCATCGAACCCCGACGGGAGGTCTGCTGCGGTCTTCGAGAAACCGCTCCAATCCCGAAGCATGACCACCAACCCGGCAAAGGTCAACACAGCCACCAGTGCACCGGCCCACCAATTGCGATTCATCTGCGGGCCGCGGTCGCGCAGATCCTTGCGAGTGAGCATCACGGCAAAGATGAAGAGGATGGCGATCGCACCGATGTACACCACCACCTGAACCACTGCGATAAAGTTCGCGTTCAAAAGCGCATACACCACCGCCACCCCAAACAGCGTGGACACCAGCCACAACGCTGCGTGGACGAGGTTGCGCGCCATTACCACCATCAGCCCGGAGCCGAGGGTGAAGAGAGCCACAATAAGGAAAATGATTTGTTGTGCTGTCATAGAAAACCGCCTTTAGTGATGCGCCTCCGCTACAGGTTTGGGACCTTCAAGTGTTTCCCGTTCCTTGTGGGTTGCAGAACGTGCAATCTCCAACGCAACCCAGCCGGTGATCACATTGGCGAGGAACATGCCCAGAACGTAGAGCCAGGTAGAAGCACCGGCAAGAAGCGCATTCATCAATGCAGTAACGAGAAGCAGGGCGAAGGCAAGCGGAGTCAGGAATTTCCAGTTAAAGCCAAGCATCTGGTCGATACGGATGCGCATCATGGTGTACTTGACCCACATGATGACCCAATAACCAAGCATGGCTTTGATGATCAGGATCAAAATGGCAAGGAAGGGGCTGACCTGCTCCAAACCAAAGAAGCGATATCCACCAAAGAACAGGATCGCCCAGAAGCCGCCAAAAGTGAAGGCGTGCAAGAGTTCACCGGCATAGAACATACCGAACTTCATGCCGGAATATTCGATGTTGAAACCGGAAACCAGTTCCGATTCGCCTTCTGCCAGGTCGAAGGGAGCGCGTCCCAACTCGGCGATGGCCGCAATGAGAAAGATCAATGCGCCAAGCGGAGATAGAATGAAATACCAAACATTTTGTGCGCCAATGATGGCATTCATATTCATTGACCCGGCATACATGGTCGGGATCATCAACATGGTCAGCATGGGGATCTCAAAGGAAACCATCACCGCCACCTGACGGAACCCGCCGATCAGTGCAAACTTGTTGTTCGACGACCAACCCGCCATGATAATGGAAAGCGTTCCGATTGCTCCGGCAGCGATCAGGAAGAGCACACCAACGTTCAAGTCTGTGCCCAGCATCACCGGCGCAAGCGGAATCACCGCCCACAGGATCAACACAGACATCATTGAGAGAATAGGCGCAAGGTTGTACACCACTTTATCTGCGTCACCAGGTGTAGTGTCTTCCTTGATGATGAGCTTGATGATATCCGCAAAGGGTTGGATCAAACCAAAGGGGCCCACACGATTTGGGCCCAGGCGGTCCTGGAACCGCGCAACTACTTTGCGCTCGATCCAGACCAGGAAAATATCCAGCACCATCAAAATTGAGATGAGCAGGAACACGCCAAGGAAGGCAACCAGGACGTGGGAGAGCACGGCATCCATGCCCCAGCCCACAAAGACACCCTCAAGCCAATCCGCAGCGATCTTTAGGGGGTCATTCCAAAAACTCATAAAACACTCCTATTACACAAAGAGAAGGCTGAGAGGAATATTCCCATCAGCCTTCTCTTCATTATTATTGAAAATCTACGCCCATTCCAACATCCCTTTGCGCCAGGTATAAACCAAGCCTACAACAAGGATTGCAACAAAAATAATACCTTCGATTACAGCATACAAACCAAGTTGGCCAAGTTTTACGGCCCAAGGAAAGAGGAAGACCGCCTCCACATCGAACACAAGGAAGACCAGCGCAAAAATATAGTACTGCGCCTTGAATTGAACCCAGGCATCCCCGACTGTTTCGACTCCGCATTCATAGGTGGATTCTTTGATCGGGTTGGCCTTTTTCGGTCCAAAAATAAACCCCGCTGCTATTGCGCCGATGGGGATGACCAACCCCACAACGATAAACAGGGCTACATAGATCCACTCGCTCATTTAATCGCTCCATTGGGAAATGTATTACAAATTGATTTCAGCATTGTACCATAAAGAACAAATTAGCCCTCCATTACCCCCTGTCTATTTTTAAGGTGATTTTTGTCATGTTTTACGCGTTGTTTTGCCGGGCTTCTTCTTTTTCTTCGTTAGTTTGCCCCACAGATATTTGGCAATATCATCAAAAAATGGGAAACCAACGATCACACCCAAGACCGAGCCCACCAGCCCAGATGTGCGCACAAAATTGACAGAGAACCCGAAAAAGTCCACCGCCTCGATCTCGACGATTTGAGCGGATACTGGCATTCGGCTTTTTTCTCCCGTTGTGCGATTCTCAAAATCCAAATACAGCCAGACTGTGCCGCGATACTTGCCCACGTCCTGCGCACGGATACTCCAATAGAATGTAACCGTCTCACCCTGCTTAAGAGGCTGATATGTGGCTCCACTGGGTTTCACTTCCAGCCCGGCAATGTCGAACTGCGCCTCCGCTGTAATATTGTGCGTTTCGTAAAGGTTGGGAATCTCAATTACCTCCCCTTCCGTTACATTCCCGGCAAATTGTGCGGTTGGCGTAATATTGCCAAGGTCATCCACTTCGAGAGTCAGGATCACGATACTGCTTTCATTTCCGGCACGCACTTTGAGTGGATATTCCAGAGTCAGCCGACGGGTTTCAGGAATGACAGGGTCATTCGAAGACGAAGGGTCATCAGGCGGTTTGGGAGTTTCGTTGGGTCCGGGAGTCTCATCCAAGCCCGGGGTTTCCTCAATAAATGAGGCAGTCGGGGATGACAACGGCGTAGACGTATTAGCAGCTGGCGGAGAAATAGCCGTACAGGCAAACAAAACAAAGCTGCTGATAATGGCAACAAAAACAACAGGGATGAAAAGCCGTCGGGTCACGAAACAGCTCCCGGAGCGATCTGAAGCGAAGAAGGATTCGGCAGCTGCATTTCTTCAGGGGAAATGTTCTGAATACGTGTCTCGCGTGGGTTGGGCAAGTATCCCCATAAAAGCAAGGCGATCGATATTGTTAATAGAATAACAGACAAAACCAGGCGAACTTTTCTCATCGCTGCACTTCTTCCACTTCAATATACCATTTGACACGTGTACCAACCCGGTCGCGCAATTGCCAGGCAACAGGTTTGGGCATATCTGCAAACGCACGTCGGATATCGTTGATGCGGCTGATGACAAGCGCCTTCTCTTCATCATTCAGCGGAATTTCATTCCGGCCCAGCATGG
>DAOQPR010000141.1:0-7363 GCA_035333265.1 Anaerolineales bacterium | reverse complement strand
GAACTGGAAGAAGGACACCGCAGTCTTATACTGCGCCGATGAGATCAGGCCATTGTTCACTTCTTCGACCAGATGCTTTTTCAACAACCCCTGCTCACGCCGGATCATCCAAATGATGAATCCCAGGAAGAGAAGCCAGCTCAGCCATTCCAACAAAATGACCAGCGCCAGCCCGCCCAACCCCGAAACGAACACCAGCGACGTATTGTGGAAGGTATGTGCGAACACCGCCAGGAAGTACCCCACGATCGGCGCCGCCAGTTTAACCAGTGTGTTGCGGCTCGTGCGTGATACCGCAAACCCAATGCCTGTGAAGGCCGTATAGAAGGGGTGTCCCCAGGCAAAAACGCCCACGCGCAGGGCAAAGTTCGCAAACAAGCCGCCCCAACCCGCTTCACTATACTGCCCAAGGAAATACAACACATTCTCGGTGGCGGCAAAACCCAGCCCGGCGATCCCGCCGTAAATGATGCCATCCAAAATGGAATCGAATTCCTTGCGGAACATCAGGAAGATCAACAGCACTGCCAGGCCCTTCCAAAATTCCTCCACCAGCGGAGCCGTGATCGAACCACCGGCAATGTCCACCAGGGTTTCATCCTGCAATACCGCAGTGAACCCAACCTGGAAGATCAAACTAACGATCAAGGCGCCAATGATGGCAACGAAACCGCCCCAAAAGAAAGCCATCAACAACAGCCAGCGCGGCTCTTTTTCATAGCGGTCGAGCCAGTAGAGAAACCATGAAAAGAAAAAAGCAGGAATGAACGCGAGCGGAATTGCAACCAATACAGCCATAACACATCCTCCATGAATTGAATTTGATGACTACCGCTTTATTTTACCGGGGCTTTTCGAAAAATCAATATCTGTATGCGTACCGCAAGGACAAGCGGATAAACTTACTTCACCCGCGTCGCCAGCCCTGCCAACTCCTCCCGCAGCGACCGAATCATGCGCACATTCCCGCCTTCATCCCCAAAGCGTTCGAACTGCTCCTTTGTATGCGCCAGCCGCCCAAGTAATTGATAGAACCGCAGCGTAGCCCCGCCGCTGAAAATGGCGAAACTCAACGTAAGCGGAATCAACGCTTTTTGATATTGCACCTCTGAGATCAAACCAGAAGTTACTTCTGTTTTTAACTGCTTCTTCATGATCTTATAATCGACATAGATCAACCACAAGATCAACCCGATCATTCCCCCAAACCCCAGCCAATCCACAATCAGTCCCAGCAGAAATCCGCCAAAACCGCCCACCACCCAGCCGATCGAATTGTGCAAGGCATGCAGGAAAACCGCCGTGCCAAACCCAAGCAGGGGAGCCGCGATCCGAATCATCACACTGCGATGGAGTCGCGCCAGTGCGAACCCAATGCCGGTGAACGCCGTGAAGAAGGCATGCATCCAGCCGATCAATGCCACCCGCAGAATGGTCTGTGAAAGCAAGCCCGCCCAGCCAAAGGTCAAAAAACCATAGCGGTATATATAAAGTGTATTTTCCGTGGCGGCGAATCCCAGCCCGGTGATCCCGCCGTAAATGATGCCATCCAACCCTGAGTTAAATTCCCTGCGTGCCAGCCAATAGATCAATACCACGGCCAGCCCTTTAAGAAATTCCTCCACGATCGGCGCAATAACAGAGATACTGCCATACTCCCTTACAGTTGCCGAGTCTGCCCAACTCAGCAGGCGGGCATTAAGCATCGTGTTGATGGCATATGCGCCGCTCCCGGCAATGACCAGCCCCCACAGGAACGCAAAGACCAATACATACCAGCGTCCCTTTTTGTACCGGTCCAGCCATGAGACAAAGAAGGCAAACCCAGACATCGGCAGAACCCCCAGCAGGATCGAAACCACAAACATCAGCCACTCCCTCCAAAAAAATCCCGCAGGCAAAAACCTGCGGGATGAAAATCAACTTTGGAAGATCAACCTTGTCCGCTCCACGCGTGCCGCATCCGGTTCGAAGCCCAGCGCCGCCAACACTTCCTCGGGGCGGCCCGTGGCGCCTTCGCGCGCGGCAAGCGTCAGCTTTAACCAGGCAGTGCCATTCGCCTCGGTGATGACGCTCATCAACTCGATCAACGGACGCAGGTCGTAGGATTTTCCGCGCCGCTCCCGCAGAATGGATTCAGACATCATCACTTCTTCCACCTTGCGCCTCAACGCGGACCCGTCAACTGCTTCTGCAAAATGGACATCATACGCCGCTGAAAGCACTTGAGTCTGCAAAGCGGGCGCGCGTTCATCCACAGCTTCCACATGTAGAACTTTAATATCCGGCGGCAGGCTGTCTTTTAGTCGCATGGATATATCTTCAAGCGGCAGGTCTTCGTTCAAGCGCACATCCAGCACTTCACTGCGCGAGGAGAATCCCAACGGCAGCGCCGCGGCGAGACTGATCTTGGGCTGGGGATGAAAGCCCTGTGAGTAGGAGAGGGGCAGGTCGGCCCTGCGCATGGCCCGCTCCCAGACCCGATGCAGGTCGAGGTGGCCGATGAAGCGCAGGGGTCCCTGTTTGGTAAAGGTGATACGAACACGCATAAATTTTTATTTCGATTCGGAGGCGGTTTTCTTGATCCAACGTTGTATGGCGGAACTGGTGCGGCGATAGGGCCGGTAGGTATGTTCTGCAATACGATGGAAAAGATCATGGTCAAGAAATTGATGGTGGGTCAGGCTGTTCAGGGCTTCCGCGATGCTGGCATAGATGGCCAATTCCTGCGAGACGATCTCATCCAGGGCAACATTCTTGTAAAGCTCGATGATATAGGGATGGGGCTTGTCCTTTTCGGTCAACGATGACTCGTAATCAGGATAGCCATACTCATTTTGGAATTTCTCCAACGCCGTGAACGACGTGGATGGGGAATAGGTCTCGCCGTGCAGGACCTCGCTCAAACGGTCGGCGATGAATTGCTCGCGTGAGAGCACATCGGCCAGCAGGTCTTTCACCGTCAGCCTGCCCAGAACGCCTTTCATGGTCAACTGACGTGCGAACCCGATCTGGTTCAGCAAAAGCTCAAACCGGTCGCGTTCATTTTGTAATCGTTCGAGGAGGATGGTCTTGTTCATGTTAGGTAATGGACTCCGCAAGTTTTACTTGCGGGCAGAAGTAGAACTTCTGGATTCCGTTTTTAATCTCCCACCAGCGGCAGTTCCAATTCCGCTTTACGGGCAGGCGATTTTACTTCAGGACACTTCCAGCCTTCGCCGGGGTTTTCGCGGCGCAGGTTGGCAAAGGTCGGCAGGATGCCGCAGGCAAAACAGTTCAAACGGCAATCCACGCGGATCTGCCCTTCGAGTGACATGCGAAAATCCTGGAAGAGGAAGTTCTTGCGCACCGCGGCGGTGATGTGCTCCCAGGGGAAGACTTCGTCTGTGCGGCGCTGACGGTGGGTGTAAAAGGCCGGGTCGAGTCCCTGTTCATTGAAGGCTTCCATCCAGGCATCGAATTTACGGCCTTCCTCCCAGGCATCGAACTTCGCGCCGCGCTTCCAGGCCGAATAGATGACTTCCGCCATGCGGCGGTCACCGCGTGAGAGCCAGGCTTCCACCAGCGTATCATCTGGCTTGGTCCAGCTGAGTTTGATGTTCTTGTCTTTGAATAACTCGCGTTTGAGCAAGGCCTGTTTCTCGAGGATGCTTTCACGCGTATCGCACGAGACCCATTGGAAGGGAGTTTGTGGCTTGGGTACGAAGGTGCTGACGCCTACATTCAATTTCACCTTCCAACCGGCCACTTTGCGTCCTTCGGCGATCACGCGTTTGCTCAGGTCGGCGATGGCTTGCACGTCTTCGAGAGTCTCGCTGGGATGCCCGATCATGAAGTACAGTTTGATGGTCGTCCAACCGCGCGCATAAATTTCGCGCGTGGTGTTGAGGATGTCTTCATCAGGAATGAATTTGTTGATGATGCGACGCATCCGTTCGCTGGCGGCTTCGGGCGCGAGGGTGAACCCGCCGGAGCGGTGTTGTTTGAGCTTTTCCATCAGATCCACCGACACCGATTCGATGCGCAAAGACGGCAGGGATACGGTCAACTTGCGGCCTTCGAAGCGTTTGCTGATGGCATCCACCAGGTCTTTGATGTAGGTGTAATCAGAGGACGAAAGCGACATGAGCGCCAGTTCCTCGAACCCGGTGGCGCGGATGGCGGAATCGGCGGCTTCGACCACTTCTTCAATACTGCGCTCGCGTACGGGGCGGGTGATCATGCCTGCCTGACAGAAGCGGCACCCGCGCGTGCATCCGCGCATGATTTCGACCGAGACACGGTTATGCACCACATCGATATTCGGCACGATAAATTTGATGGGTGGGGGCGGCAGTTTTGCCACGATGCGTTTGTTGATGACCTTTGGCACATCAGGGATGATCGGTTCGGTGACGGCCACGGTTCCATCTTCCATGTAGGTTGTTTCATAGAAGCGGGGGACGTAGACGCCCTGGAGTTTGGCGAGTTCGCGTAAGGCATCTTCGCGGTGGAAAGTGGAAAGTGGATTTTTACTTTCTCCTTTCCACTTTTGCACAACATCGATGATCTCATGGATCACTTCCTCACCCTCGCCGATGACGAACGCGTCGATGAAGGCATGCATGGGTTCAGGGTTGGTGGCGGAATGTCCACCCGCGATGATGATGGGATGCGAGTCGTCTCTTTCTGCTGAGCGCACCGGGATGCCCGCCAGGTCGAGGATGTTGAGGGCGTTGGTGTAGAGAGTCTCGTAGGGTAGGGAAAAGCCGATGAGGTCGAAGCAGGCCAAAGGTTGTTTGGATTCGAGCGCGTACAGCGGAATCCCATGTTCGCGCATCAAGGCTTCCATGTCAAACCAGGGCGAATAGGCGCGTTCTGCCAGCGCATCCTCGCGTTGATTGACCTGGTCATACAGAACCTTTAAGCCGACATTTGAAACGCCGATGTCGTACACATCGGGAAAGACAAAGGCCACGCGGGTTTGCGCCTTGTTCCAGTCTTTGAGAGTGGCATTCAGCTCGCCGCCCACGTAGCGGCCGGGTCGTTCTACCTTTAAGAGGATTTTGTCGAGTTTGGCCTCGATCTGTTCAGGGGTAAACATGCGCCGAATTATACCTGATAAGAAATCTCCGATTCTGTGCATACAGTATTGAAAGTTTCTTTTTTGGATAAGTTCTTTGTGTCGGCTGTGCTTTCCCCTTTCTTACAGAATTGATAAGGAAACCTTCTGCAAAATAGCCCCTAAGGGTGAAACCGCGATTTTGGCTTGCAACTACAATCGCATTCAAATACAAAGAGGAGTTCCCCATGAAAAGAGCATTCATCATCACCCTTGCCTTCCTGCTGGCAGCCTGTGGAGTAGTTCAACAGGCCCCGCAAGTAGAGCCAACACCCATTGTGCAAACCGTGGTCGTTATGATCACCCCGACCGCCGAACCGCCTACAGCTATCCCATCTGCCACTGAAGTTCCGGCTACGAACACGCCGCTTCCCACTGATACCCCTACTTTGGCCCCAACCAATACTGCTGAACCCACCGCCACCGTTGAGCAACAGCAGGTCGTTAATAACGCTCCAACCGCCACCACCGGTCCATCCTCCGGCCTGACACCCGTGTTCGTGGATAATATTCTAGGGAAAGGCGTTTTCACCAATATCACCTTCTCAACCGATAAGATCACTCTGAATTGTTTCCCGCGCGAGATGCAGATCAGCATGACCGCCAACCTGCCTGAGATCACCCGTGTGGAAATGTATTACCGTGTTATCGACGCTCCCAGTGCGCTCTATCCCTCTGATTGGAAATTGGTCGGTAACCTCGGCACCGATAACAAGGGCAATTACTCCATCACCTTCGATGCCCTCGATATTGATCCCAACTACCGCGGCTACGACCAAGCCTGGCTCGACTTCCAATTCATCGGAGTCAACAAAGGCGGCGGCACCGTTGACCGCACCCAGAAGATCGAACGCCTGGTGACCTATTACAAGGAATGTCCGTAATCGCCTCTCACCTGGCCTTTATCTGTTCCTAACCATTTAACAAATACAAGCCGACAGGTTATATACCTGTCGGCTTGTGCTTTTACTGCCATAATTATTTCATAGGTTTTGGCTGATGAAGGGAGTCCAGTTTATTTCGTTACGCGGAATATTTCCTGGATGATAACTATATTGACCATCTGCCCGTAAAACAAAAACATTACCTGGCTTTTCGTAAAGCAACCACAAATCAGAGGTTGTTTTGTAATCTTCATAGTTAGGAAATATCTCCAGTCTGCCTCCTAAATCAAAATCAAAGACAGAAACAAGAGCTTCATCGATATTAACTTGAGTGAGCGATTGCCCATTAAGTTCCGCAGTCGCTTTTTTGATAGTACGTCGATTTGAAGAATGGTTTGCCATTTCTTTTCCATAAGAAAGGATTCGCCAATCACACAAATAAACCCAAAGATGCCAATCTCCATACACATAAACCTGACGGCGTGCAGCATTTTTTCTGACCTTTTCTGTCGCTTGTTCTGATGCTTGCCGGGGCCCGTGTATTTTTAAGAAAGGCTGTCCGAACTCGAAGGTCAAAAACGAACCATACCCTTGCTCGACTTGCCAGCATGGCTTTCCATATATCGGTTGAAAAATATCATTAATAATCGACACAATTAATTACCTTATATGATCAATTCGTGATGGCTAAGATTTAGATTTTACTACCACATCAAAAGTCGACCTGGGTCTTACCTCACGAAAATAATATTCTTCAACGGAGTCCCACAGCCTGTGCCATCGTTGCAGGAATTCCTTATCGCTTTCCCGCACTTCCAACCGCCTATGCCGTTCTGAAACGGGGATATCCAGTAATACGGATAGGTCAATCAAGCCAATGAGAAACGGACTCGAAGAATAAGCCCCTTCAAGAATGATGACGGATGCAGGTTTCTTCTCAACCCATTGCGGACTTAATCCATACGTGCCGTCTGCGCGTAAGCCGGACGTGAAATCGAAAGGATGCCATCTTGCGGCCTTCCCGGTCAGTAAAGGCTCGAGAACTACCGAACGCAGCCGGTGCCAGTCAAACACATCTCTAGCTTTTTCTTGAGTGGAAAGAGTATCCCATTTCCAGTTCGGGATATGCCTAGAAAAGAAATCGTCAATTGGGATGACCACGGAATCTATTTCCTGCCCGATTGCGACCGCCAAAGTAGACTTCCCAGCGCCGCTGCCGCCGTCCAAGGCAATCAGGATCGGTCTCTTGACCTGTAGTTTATGCTTGATCTCAGAAACAATCTGGGAGGAAGCGTTTGTTATATCCATTTCTTTTTGCATATTTACTTATTATATTGTCAATAAAAAACACAAGCCGACAGATGATTATCTGTCGGCT
>DAOQPR010000140.1:2108-7366 GCA_035333265.1 Anaerolineales bacterium | reverse complement strand
GACATCGAAAAGCACCGCAACAAGTTCGTCAAAGGCGCGGTGGAAAAAGGCATGGCGCAGGAAACCGCCGAAGCCATCTATGCGGACTGGGAAGAGTTCGCAAGGTATGGATTTAACAAATCTCACGCCGCCGACTATGGTGTGATCGCCGTTCAAACTGCGTACCTCAAATCACATTACCCCGCCGAGTACATGACCGCGCTCATGTCCGCTTCGGCTGGGCAGACTGAAAAAGTTGCATTCTACGTTGCTGACGCTCGCAGTATGGGCGTGCCTGTTCTACAACCCGACATCAACCACTCCGAATGGGACTTCAGCATTGAAGACGTGGAAGTAAACGCTCAAGCCGCCGTCCCCGGCGGCGATGGGAACAATAAACCTTTCGCCGAGGAAAGTGCCCAGAATGGGTACGGCGAAAGGAGCACGAAAAAAATACCCAACATCCGCTTTGGCTTGGGCGCGATCAAGAACGTCGGTGAAGGGGCTGTGGAGCCGATCATTCAGGAGCGCATCGCCAATGGCAAGTTCAGCGACCTGAACGACTTCGCCCGCCGCGTGGACCTTCGTTCTGTGGGCAAGCGCGCTCTGGAAGGTCTCATTAAAGTCGGTGCGATGGACTCGTTCGGCAACCGCGCCTCGCTGCTCGCATCACTCGACCGTATCGTCGCCATCTCCAGCAATCACTTCCGTGCGGCAGATGCCGGGCAAATGAGTCTCTTCGGCGCATCCACGGGCATTGTGGAAGAGATCACCCTGCCCGAAGTCAAAGACGTGGACAAGCGCGAGATGCTCAACTGGGAGCGCGAGCTGATCGGGCTCTACATCTCCGACCACCCGCTCAACGAATATCAAGCCACGCTCGCCAAGATCGTCAGCTATTTCTCCGGGCAGCTCAGCGAAAGCCACCACGAAGAAAAAGTCCGCATGGCGGGTCTCATCACCGGCGTGCGCCCCTACACCACCAAAACCGGCAAGCCCATGGGCTTCGCACAAATGGAAGACATTCAAGGCACGGTCGAGCTAGTGCTCTTCCCCAAAACCTGGGAATCCTCACGTGAAGTCCTCACCGTCGGGCAGATCGTCATCGTTGAAGGCAAACTCGACCACGGCAGCACCCCGCCCAAATTATTGGTGGATACGGTCAAGACCGAAATCCCAGTGACGACATCGGCGGATGATCCCTTCATCACAAACGATTCGACTCCCAAGCCTTTGCTTGCCCGCACACAGGAGCAATCTCCCCGCCGCCCGGATCAGACCGCGCCCAAGCCTGCCACAACACCCAAGCAGACTCCCACGCCGAAAGTGACTCCGTCTAGTAACGAGGCACCGAGTGGACGAGTAGACGAGGTCAAGAAGCCACAAGTTGCTGAGACTCCATCGTCCTACAATGTTGACGACGATATGCCCCCGCCACCCGATAACTTCCCCGATGGCTGGGACAATGAATGGCAGCCCTCCTTCGACGAAGCCGCGATTGCGGCGAAGCCCGCGCCGAAGTTCAAGAAGGATGAACCGATCACTCCTCCGCTGGTGACTCGCGCAGTAACAGCGTTGACTCAGCCCGAAGCGCTGAACCCAGCCGAAGACCGAGATGATGCGTTCATTCCGTCGTTGTATGTTCCGCTTGCCAAGGAAAATAAAGATAAAGATCATCCGCCCCAACAGATCACCATCCTGCTGCGTTCCACCGGCGACAAGGAACGCGACAAGCGCCGCATCAAGACGCTGTATGGCACGCTCATCTCGTATCACGGACGCGACAAGTTTAGTTTTCAGATCTTCGAGAACGGCAAGGGACACCTGATCGACTTCCCCAACGACACCACGCGCATCTGCCCCGAACTGCTCGAGCGCCTGAAGAAGCTCATGGGCGAAGAAACCTGGCGCGTGGAAGAGATTACGTTTCAGTAACAACTAAAGAGACAGTCACCTTGAAGGTGACTGTCTCTTTTTATTTTTTCTGCCAGCCATTCTTGAACGTCCATTGCTTTTGTTCTTCCTGCCCTGTTCTTAATTCATTCAACGGACATTCTAAAAACCTCCAAATTTGCTTAACTATCCATCTCAAATCTCGAAGAGACTCATTATGCAACTTTAATTTTGAGAGAAAGTTTTCCCATTTTTGTTGATTGGAAAGTGCAAAGTCATCCTTAAGTCCAGGGGGGATATGCTCTGTTGGTCTTAGTGGGCGATTCTCAAACGTTGACCTGAACGCAGCTGCCAAAGACTTGCTGTCAAACTCAAACGTAGTAGCAAGCAGGTAAATATCATAGTAATCCTTCCAACGGCTGTTGGCATCTGCAAAGCGGAGCATGGCATAAAATTTTTCAGAGATGATCGATTCAGGTGGATATCCTTTGATGTTTGGTTTTTCCATGCCTGCCAAAAGAACGGGATATTCCAAGAGCAGTGGTTCAGATGAAATCTCATCCGTAAATCCTACATCGACCTGCACTGGAATTCTGGTATTGCCTACATATCCAATGAATGTGGCTCGTATCCCGCTTTGGTTTGACTCTGCCTGAGTTTGAGAAAGACGAAGCGTATTGATATCAAAAGCAATCCCATCTGCGGGAATCTGAATGGAAAGTGCATCAAAGAATACAGAATGGATATAGTCTCGTGTATTCTCTGCAGTTCCCAGAAAGTCTATATCGCGGGTGGTTCTACGCAATGGAATTTCCAACCCGTAGAACATCAAACCACCTTTGAGAATTAGATCATTGACATGAGGCGTTTTGGAAAGGCGGGATAGAAATCGTTCCATGCCATAATATTGAAGGATTTCATTGAATGACCAACCGCCTTCATCTGCCTTATTCCTCAAACGAGCCAATATGGATGCCGGAATATTGTCAACTTCATGTTTCATAGCAGACTCTTCAAATAGGGTGTGATTATTTTTTCGACACGGTTAATCTTTGCATACCCAAGCAGCTTATGCACATCGAGATGAGGCTGTTTTATATAGTCTTTCAAGGCTTCAAGGGCAACATCCTCTCCGACCCTGCGCCTGAATTTGAAACAATCGGCAACCGTTTTTTCGCGGTTATAGATCCTGACCTTTACTCCATCCATTTCATGCTCATCCACGCCCACCCTATGCAGGGAGTTGGTGACCCAAAAAACTTCAAGTGGGGGATGCTGCATGCGCGGTCGGGCTGCATTTTGCGGCACGGCAACATAAATACTGTAGGGAATTTGTGTGGTGAGTTCGTAAAAATACAAGGCAGAGATCAAGCAGATAACGCCTTTGGGTACAGCCAGACTAACCCGAATCAGGTCTGGGTCAATCAGTGGGTCGCTATCTGCCAGCCGATACAAGCCGCGTGCTTCTTTGACCAACAAGCCCATTTTGAGCATCTCATAGATTCGATGTTCAGGGACTCCCAATTGCACGGCTTCTGAGGCACGCAAAAGCCCGTTATGCTTTTCGAAAACTGCCTTGTACTGGGTGAATGTTTCGGTCATGATGATATTATACAAGGAAATCAAGGTATTTTCAATAAAGTACCTTGATTTCCTTTTCGACTTCCCCAACGACACCACGCGCATCTGCCCCGAACTGCTCGAGCGCCTGAAGAAGCTCATGGGCGAAGAAACCTGGCGCGTGGAAGAAATTACGTTTCAGTAACCCGTAGGGGCGACTCGCAAGTCGCCCCTACTTTTTATTTAAGGAAAAATATAAATCTATATCATCTTACCCGTCCAAACAGGAATTGACTAAAATAGACTCCTACAAAAAAGGAGAGAAATGAAACAAGACGCCATATACCCGCTTACACGTCTGATCGCGGGCGTTGTAGTTCTATTTTTAGTAACCGCATTTGGGATCTTATTCTTCCTGCCGGACCAAACCGGCAGCTTATTCGCCTGGGCGATCAAGCCGCACATGTCATCCATGTTCTTTGGGTCTGCCTATCTGGGCGGCGCATGGATCCTTGCCCAAACCGCAATCGGTCCGCGCTGGCATCGGGTGCAGGCAGTCTTCCCCGCGGTCACAGTCTTCACCAGCGCCATGCTGGGTGCCACCCTCCTGCACTGGGAACGCTTCTCCCTCGGCACCATCCCATTCATGGCATGGCTGATCCTGTACATCGTCTCCCCCTTCTTGATCCCCGCCCTCTGGATATACAACCGCCGCACCGACACCCATGAACCGGAGGAATCGGATGTCAGCGTCCCTGCCGCGGCGCGACTCATCGCCCTCTTCATCGGCGGGCTGATCCTGTTCCTCGTTACGGTCTGTTACTTCATCCCCAGCCTGATCATCCCGATCTGGCCCTGGGAGCTGACTCCGCTCACGGCGCGGGTGCTATCCGGCTGGCTTTCCGTCATCGGCATCCTGCCGCTCGTCATCTCCTTCGACCCGCGTTGGACGGGCTGGCGCGCCAGTTTTGAAGGCATCTTCATCGCCTTCAGCATGATCTTTGTGGCAGCCTTCATGAACCCCGCCGAATTCAAGACCGGCATTGTCAACTGGTACACCCTGCTCATGACAGCCCTGTGGCTTGCGATCCTCGTCTTTTACATCGTCATGGAAAATCGCAGGCGCAACCGATAGAACAGAGATGCGCCTCCGCACATGCTTACTTCTGCCTATCGCCCGGGCAGGGGGATTTCTTTTCAGGAAAATTTCATTACAATGGAAATACGTTCATAAAGTACGAAGCAACCTTCCGTTCGCCTGCCTGAGGAGAGATCATGAAACTCGAAACCATCACCCGTGTTCCAAAAACGCAAGCGCATAAAACGCCGCTGCTCTTCGTCCACGGCATGTGGCATGGCGCCTGGTGCTGGGACGAGTTCTTCCTGCCCTACTTCGCCGATGCCGGGTATCACGTCACCGCCCTCAGCCTGCGTGGACATGCCGGAAGCGAAGGGAAAATTACCGGAAGCAGCATCATGGATTATGTGCAGGATGTGGAGGAAGTGGCAAAGACGCTTCCGACTCCGCCGGTGCTGGTCGGGCACTCCATGGGCGGATTCATCGTCCAGAAATTTCTCGAACGAAACACCGCCCCGGCTGGAGTCCTGCTCGCCCCCGCGCCACCCTATGGTGTCTGGAATGGAACCTGGCTGGTCTTCAAACATAGTCCGCTGACGTTGTTGAAGATCCTGACCCGTTTTCATTTACAGCCGCTGGTCGAAACACCCGAGTCCACCCGCTGGGCATTTTTCTCCGAAGACATGCCGCATGAGCAGTTATTGAAATATCACGCCAAAATGAACGATGAGTCCTTCCGCATGTATCT
>DAOQPR010000140.1:0-2008 GCA_035333265.1 Anaerolineales bacterium | reverse complement strand
AGCAGTTATTGAAATATCACGCCAAAATGAACGATGAGTCCTTCCGCATGTATCTCGACCTGCTCGGCTTGAATCTGGTTCGTACGAAGAAGGTCAAAACACCTTTGCTCGTCCTCGGCGCAAAGGATGATACCGTCATCTCGAATGGCGATGTGGAAAAGACCGGCAACGCCTACAACACAAAGGCCGAACTCTTCCCGCACATGGCACACGATATGATGCTTGAAAAAGGCTGGCAGGCTGTGGCGGAGAGGGTTATGGGATGGTTGAAGGAAAAAGGTTTGGGGTAACAAGTAATAAGGGCTGAGAAATAAGAAATAAGAAACGAGTAACGAGGCAAATTCTCGTTACTCGTTTCGCTTTAACTTATTACTTCCCACTTCACCCCCAGCGTACCGCCTCGCAGCGTTCACAATCGGGGCGGCCACATAGCAGCGAATACGCATCATCGTGAATTTTATTTACCACGGCACGCAACAGGTCTTTGGCAGGGATGGCCTGAATGAGGATGCCATCCACTTCGCTTTGGCGGGTGATGGGTTTGATCGTCAGCGAAATGGCATTGAAGCCTTCTGAATCACCGGAGAAATTGGGACATTCGACCACGCCGTCGTCGGTCAACGCCCAGCGGATGAATTGCATGCGCCCGGCAAGTTTTTCACCGTAATGAATGCTGAAGTTCACGCGCTGGTCCATGCCGATGAGCAGGATCACGCCGTCTTCATCGGCGAGGGATGCGATCGGTGCGTAGGGTTCCTGCAACGTTTGCGAATGGATCAACACGTCCGCGCCAATGCCTGCAAAGGATAAGACTGGATGCAGGGAACGCCTGGCCTTTGGATGCTTGCGAACGAGTTCGGCAAATGCGCCAAAGGCTTCATCCGCAGGTGTGGATGGGGTGAAGGCCTGTGCCAGAGAGGTCACATCCGTTTTGGTATGCGCGGGGTGATAGTCCAACGGCAATAGAGATTTGGGCGTGAAGGTTGGGGTGATGAATCCGCTGGTGGTGGCAAGCAGAGACTCAAGCAGGTCATTTGCATCCGCTGCTGGCGAAGCATGGACCAGCACCAGGCGTTTGCTCAGGCTCAGGTCGGAGAGGGCAGGTTTGAGGTTCATAAGAGAGGCGGGCTTTATCTCAAGCTCAGGACAGGGCTAAGCCCCGTCTGGAGCAATTCATTTCCCTTTCCAATTCGGTTTGCGTTTTTCGATGAAGGCGCTCATGCCTTCCTTTTGATCTTCGGTGGCGAAGAGTTGATAGAAGTCGCGCTTCTCGACGGCGAGTCCTTCGGTGAGGGTGGTTTCGTAGGCGGCGTTGACGGCATCCTTGGCCATGCGGACAGCCATCGGCGCGCGTGAGGCGATCTCTTCGGCAAAGGCCACGGCAGCATCGAGATAGCCTTCGACCGGCACGATGCGATTCGCAAGGCCGAAGTGCTGGGCTTCCTGCGCATTGAGCGTGCGATTATTGATGACCATTTCCATGGCGAGATGTTTGCCGACGAGACGCGCCAGTCTTTGGGTGCCGCCCGCACCAGGGATGATGCCGATGGTGATCTCCGGCTGGCCGAATTTGGCTGACTCACTGGCGATGACCATGTCACATGCCAACACGAATTCACAGCCGCCGCCAAGCGCCCACCCCGAAACCGCCGCAATGACCGGCTTGCGAATGTCGCGAATGCGGTTCCATATTTTTACGCGTTCTTCAGTGACCATCTGCACATACGATAGTTCCGCCATTTCCTTAATGTCGGCACCGGCGGCAAAGGCTTTTTCGTTGCCGGTTACGACGATCGCGCCAACGGTTTCGTCCTTGTCGAAGGCTTCCATAGCATCAAAGACTTCGCCAAGCATGGTTAGGTTGAAGGCATTCATCGCCTGCGGACGGTTAAGTTGCACAATGCCAACACGTCCGCGGGTTTCGGTCAGAATGGTGGTATAGGTCATGGGTTCCTCCGGAATTCTATAAGTAGTCGGTCGAAAATAATTAGAATTCCGTCATTGCCTG